>JAGWWA010000142.1 GCA_018970605.1 Planctomycetota bacterium
GAGCGCAAGCGACGGGAACGGCTCCGCGGATCGGCACGCGTCGTTCGCAGCCGCCACGCTTGATCCCCTCGCTCGCGCTCGGGGCTTCCTGGCGGAGTGACGCCGCCGCAGGAACGCCTCAGGATCACGTGTGACGCGTCTAAGGCGTACGGCAGCGCACCGCGCGGGGCAGTCCCCATCGCTGACGCGATTGGGCTTCCTGCAGACGATCCCAGGAAGCGTAACGCCGTAAGGCGTACGGCGGCGCACCGCATGGGGCAGTCCCCACGGCTCACGCCGTTGGGCTTCCTGAGCCCGGAGAGGCTGCAGCGTGGAATCAGTCGCGGCCGTCGCGCTTCTTGCGGCGGGCGTCCTTCTCCCGCTGCTTCTTGAGCTTTCGCCGCTCGTCGGCGGTCAGTCGCCGGCCCGTGTCGCCCTTCGGCTTGCCGATGCGGGCGTTCGGGTTGGCGAGCTGCGACTGGAGCTGCTGCACCTGCTGCATCCGCTCCCGCATGCCCAGGCCCGCCATCCCCTTCATCATCGCCGCCATGCCGTCGAACTGCTTGACGAGGTCGCTCACCTCCTGGAGCTCGACTCCGGCTCCCTTCGCGATCCGGCGGCGGCGCGACTGGTCGACGTGCCGGGACGGGTTTCGCCGTTCGTCGGGCGTCATCGAGTCGATGATCCCGAACAGCCGGTTCATGTCCTTTTCCAGATCGGCTCCGCCGAGCATCTCCTGCATGCCGCCCATGCCCGGGATCATCCCGAGCACCTTGCCGAGGGGGCCGAGCCGCCGCGTCTGGAGGAGCATCTTTTTGAAGTCGTCGAGCGTGAACTCACCCGCCTTCAGCCGCTCCTCCTGCCGCTTCATCTCGTCCTGGTCGAACTTCCGCTGAGCCTCCTCGACGAGCGAGACCACGTCGCCCATGCCGAGGATCCGGCCGGCCATCCGCTCGGGATGGAAGTCTTCCAGGGCATCGATCTGCTCGCCGGTGCCGATGAACTTGATCGGCACGCCCGTGACGTTCTTGACCGACAAGGCCGCGCCTCCGCGGGCGTCGCCGTCGAGCTTCGTCATGATCACGCCGTCGAGTTCGAGGGCGTCGTTGAAGGCCTTGGCGCTCTTCACGGCGTCCTGGCCGGTCATCGCGTCGACGACGAGGTAGACCTGGTCGGGGCCGACCGTGCGGTCGATCTTCGCCAGCTCCTGCATCAGTTCCTCGTCGATCGCCAGCCGGCCGGCGGTGTCGAGGATCACGACCGAGACGTTTTCCTTCTTTGCCCGGGCCACGCCGGCGTTGCAGACCGCGACGGGGTCGGCGCTGCCCCCCGGCATGTCGGCGGGGGTGTGCACCGGGACGCCGAGCTGCCGGCCGAGCACCGCGAGCTGCTCGATGGCCGCCGGCCGCTGGAGGTCGGCCGCGACGAGCATCACCCCCCTGCCCTGCTCCTTGATCTTCCGGGCGAGCTTGGCGCACGACGTCGTCTTGCCGGAGCCCTGCAGGCCGCAGAGCATCAGGATCGTGGTGGTGCCATTCTGCAGGTGCAGCGAATGGTCCACCGGCCCCATCAGGTCCACGAGTTCGCGGTGGACGATGCCGACGAGCTGCTGGGCCGGGTCGAGCGATTCGAGCACCTTGGCGCCGACGGCGCCGTCGGCGACCCGCGTCAGAAACCCGTCGGCCACGTCGTAGGCGACGTCGGCCTCGAGCAGCGCGGTCTGCACCGCGGCGAGGCCCTCGCGCATGTTGGCCTCGGTCAGCTTGCCGCGGCCGCGGAGGGAGTTGATGGCGGAGGAAAGGGACGCGGTCAGCGACTCGAACATGGCGGCTCCGGAGCGGCGAAGCCCGGGAGTATACCGCCCGCACAGCCGCCATCTCCCTCCGGTGACGGGCCGTTCGAATCGGGAGCAGACACACAGCGTGCCACTTACCCGACGCGTGGCCGGCGAGAACGGCGCGTCACCGGAGGGAGATCGGAATCACCCCCGACGCGGCCCCTCCGGGCCGCGGTCGCGGGATGCGAGCGTCAGCTGAACGTGCCGGGCTGGCCCACGATCGGCGCACCGCCCACCGGCGCTCCCATGCCGCCCTCGCAGCAGGGCGCGGCCGACTCGCAGGCAGGGCCACAGGCGGGCTCGCATGCCGGCGCACACACCGGAGCGGGTGCCGCGCACGGAGCCGGTGCCGGCGAGCCGCACGAGCGGAACTCCATGAACGACGGCCGGCGGCAACTGCTGCCACCGAAGCAGCTGCTGCAGCCCGGAGCGGCCGCGAGGCTTGTCACCACGAGCGCCAGACACATTGCACGAGTCATGACGGAATTCTCCAGCTCGAACCGATGGGGCAGGCGGGCGTGGGGCTCGCATGCGGCGTCGTCGCCGACGACGCCATCAGAACCGTACCTCATGATTCCGGCGCGGCATGCCGATGGCACGATTTTTAGAGCAACGCCGGAGCGGTCATGCCGAGGCGGCGGATGATGCCGGTCGTAGCGTTGCGAGTCGAGTCTGACGACTGCGGAAGATGGTGCGGCATTCGATGCTAGAGTTGCACCGCGATCCCCGCCGGCTACTCACCGTGGGAGCGAATCGCTCACCAGCCGACTCCTCGACAATCCCACACTCGATGTTCTGCCGTTCACGTTTCTCCCGCGTCTTTGTGTCCGTGTGCCTGGCACTGATCGTGGCAGTGTCGGCTGTCTGCTCCGCCGCTGCGGACTGCGGCGACGGCGATGTCTGGCTGGTGAGCACGCGGCGGCTGCCGGGCATCTGTCGCGTGCCGGCCACGGCCAACTTCGATGTCGAGCATCGGGTGGATGGTCGCTGGATGTCGGCCGATCTCGCCGAACTGCTCGGCGATTCGTCTCGGCCGCTGGTGATCTTCATTCACGGCAATCGGTATGAATCCCACGATGCCAAAGCCCAGGGCGTTGCCGTGGCCCGGCGGCTCGAGGCCCAGGGCTCGTTTGCGACTCCGCCGAGGACCGTGGTCTTTTCGTGGCCGAGCCAGCAGCAGGGAGGGCTGATCGCCTCGAGCCGCGACAACTACCGGCGTTCGTACGCCGACGGTCACTACCTCGCCCGATTGCTCGGCGACGTGAGCCCGGAGCAGCCCGTGGCCATCATCGGCTACAGCTTCGGTGGGACCATCGCCGTTGGGGCGATCGAAGACCTCGTCGCGGCGGATCGAGATCCCAGCCGCGGCGTCGCTCCGTGGGTCGGTCGGCCCGGCCGCACGCATCTCGTGCTCGTTGCCCCCGCGATTCGCCACGACGCGCTGGCGCCCCGCGGTCCGTTTGCGGCGGCCACCTCCGGGATTGACCGGCTGACGCTCGTGATCAACTCCAGCGATCTGGCCCTCAAGATGTTTCCGCACCTCGATCCGCATCGGGGCACCGACGCGCTGGGCGTGGTGGGCATGCCGCGCCGCTGGCTGCCGGGCTCCGTGGAGTTTGCGGCGACCGATGCGGCGAACATCGTCGGCAGGAAGCACGCCTTCCCGCTCTACCTGGAATCATCGACGCTGGCCCGGCGAATCATCGCCGGCGCGGTCGCCGGCCTCGCCGCCGAGTGATCGCGATCAGGAAGCCCGATCGCGGACGCGGTCGGGGCCGCCTGAGGATCACGCGTGGCCTTGATCTGGTCGCGTCTCAGGCCGCGCGGCGGGTGGCAGGCTGCTCGGCAAGCCGGGCTTCGACCATCATCCGCACCACGTCGGGCATGGCGTAGTGGGCGGTCCAGTCGAGCCGCTCGGTGGCCCGGCGGGTATCGGCGCGGCCCCGCTCGATTTCGGTCGGCCGCACGAGCTTCGGGTCGCGGACCACGTGCCGCCGCCAGTCGAGGCCGACAGCCGCGAAGGCCGCCGCCACGAACTCCTCGAGCGAATGCGTCTGGCCCGTGGCGATCACGAAGTCTTCGAGCGCGTCGAGCTGGAGCATGCGGTGCATCGCCACCACGTATTCGGGCGCCCAGCCCCAGTCTCGATGGACGGAGAGATCACCAAGCGAGAGCGACTGCTGCTCGCCGCGGGCGATGCGGCAGGCGGCGGCCACGATCTTCTGCGTGACGAACCGCTCCGGCCGCAGCGGGCTCTCGTGGTTGAAGAGGATGCCGGTGGCGGCGCGGATGCCATAGGCTTCGCGGTACTGCGCGATCTGCCAGAACGACGTCGCCTTCGCGATGCCGTAGGGGCTTCGCGGCTTGAGCACGGTCTGCTCGCTCGCCGGCTCGTTGCCGGCGTTGCCGAACATTTCCGAACTGCCGGCGTTGTAGAGGCGGATCGGGGTGCCGAGCATCCGGATCGCCTCGAGGAGATTGATCGTGCCGACCACGATGCTTTCGAAGGTCTCCACCGGCTGGTCGAACGACAGCCCCACCGACGATTGGCCGGCGAGGTTGTAGATCTCGTCCGGGTTGGACCGTTTGAGCACCTGGAAGGTGGAGCGGAAGTCGACGAGCGACATCGACATCAGCGTGACGCGGTCGCGGATCCCCAGCCGTTCGAGCCCCGTGAACCGCCCCGCCTGCGCATCGCGGCTGGTGCCGACCACGGTGTAGCCGAGGTCCACGAGATGCTTCGCAAGGTACGCGCCGTCCTGGCCGCCGATCCCGCAGATCAGCGCGGTGCGGTCGCTGGGCGTGGGGGCTGTCATGGGTTGGGACGGTAGCAGCCCACTCCCCTCGGCGAAACGCCGCTTTCCCCCGTCGCTAGGCGTATTTTCCACAGGGCGTGATCCCCTCGCTTCCGCTCGGGGCTTCCTG
>JAGWWA010000033.1 GCA_018970605.1 Planctomycetota bacterium
CCGAATCGGTCTGGCTGCGAAACACCCGCCCCTTCGCGGCCAGCGACGTCTTGAGGGCCGCGTAGTTCTCGATGATCCCGTTGTGGACCAGCGCGATCCTGCCGGCGGGGCCGACGTGGGGATGAGCGTTGGCATCGCTCGGGCCGCCGTGAGTGGCCCAGCGGGTGTGGCCGATGCCGACCGCGGCGGTCGCCGGAAGATCAGCTGCCCGGACCTCCAGGTCGCGAACGCGGCCCGCGCACTTGGCCACCCGGAGATCGCCATTGAGCACCGCGATCCCGGCCGAGTCGTAGCCGCGGTATTCGAGCCGCGCCAGGCCCGCGAGGAGGATCTCGCGGCATGCGCCAGGGCCGATGTAGCCCACGATTCCACACATCGAACGCGTCTCCCTACGGCTGCGGTGTCTCGGTGTCGGATTGAGATCAGTCTACGGAGCCGTGGTGCCGGGCTGTCCGGAATAAGTTCTTCTCGAGTCGGGGTGTGCAGGCAAGCGGCCGGGCAAGGGCAGCCGTACCGCTTACGCGGTTACGCTTGCTGGAGCAGAGGGCAGCCGTACCGCTTACGCGGTTACGCTTGCTGGGGCAGAGGACAGCCGTACCGCTTACGCGGTTACGCTTGCTGGAGTAGAGGGCAGCCGTACCGCTTACGCGGTTACGCTTCCTGGAGCAGAGGGCAGCCGTACCGTTCACGTGTGACCCGTATCATTCGTTATGAGCCATTCGCTGCTGTTCTTCGAGGACGACCAGGCTGCGCACCTCGAGCCGCTCACGCTCACGCGGCCCGTGCACGACCTGCGGCTCGGCCTGACCACGATTCGCGAGAAGTGGGAGCGGGCTCTGGGCATCGACCGCGGGACCGGGCCGCTCCGACCGCATCTGCGAGGTGTGTTTCCGGCGGCGACCAGGAAGCAGCGGACATCGTCCGCGATCTGGATCAACTCGCGGTATCTGCCGACGCCCGAGCTCGTCGCCGCGATCCGTCGCCGGCCGGAGGGACACCTCCGCAACGGCGACGATCTCGTCGTCGCGTGGTCCACGCCTGAGCGCACCGGCGCGTGGTTCGACGAGGGCCGGCCGCGGCCGGCCACCGCCGGGAGACGCGTGGACGCGGAGGGGCTGCAGCGACTCGTTCATCCCTGGGACATCGCCGGGCTGAACCCCGCGGCGCTCGAGTCCGACGCCGCGGCCTGCAGCTGGAGGCCGGGGCCGGGGCCGCGCTGGAGCCCGTCGGCCGTGGTCGATCGCCCCGAGCGGCTGTTCATGCATCCCACCGCCGTGGTCGAGCCCGGCGCGATCGTGGTCTGCGACGAGGGACCGGTGCTGCTCGACGCCGACTCGCGGGTGATGGCGGGGGCGATCCTCCGCGGGCCGATGGCCGTGGGGCAGGGCGCGACGGTGCGGATGGGAGCCCGGATCTACGGCGGCACCACCATCGGCCCGCACTGCAAGGTGGGCGGCGAGGTGGCGAGCACCGTCTTCCACTCCTTCTCCAACAAGGCGCACGAGGGCTACGTCGGCAACTCGGTCTTCGGGCAGTGGGTGAATCTCGGCGCCGACACCACCGCCTCCAATCTCAAGATGACCTACGGCACGGTCAAACTGCTCGACTGGCCGACCGGGCTCGAGGTGGACTCGGGCGAGCTGTTCGTCGGCACGATCATGGGCGACCACTGCAAGACCGGCATCAACACGATGCTCAACACCGGCACCGTCTGCGGTGTGGGCTCGATCCTGGTCGGGGCCGGGTTTCCGGCCCGCGAGGTGCCCTCGTTCAAGTGGGTGCAGGCGGGATCGCTGGTGGACTACCGCCTCGAGAAGGCGCTCGTGGACATGGAGCGGATGATGGCCCGCCGCGGCGTGACGCTCGATCGTCACTACCGGCGGATGATGGAGGCGATCTTCGCCATGGGCCGCGGGTGAACCCTGGCTCGTCCGGCGTGACCGCCCTCACTTCGTCGCGGACACGCAGACGAGTTCCCGGTCATTCCGCACGAAGATGCAGCCGTCCGCAAACGCCGGATGACTCCAGACCACCTCGCGGCCGAAGCACTCGTTGGTCGGCTCCACGACCCGCATGCGGCCGAGTTCCTCGTACTGCTGCGGCGAGAGTCGGGCGAGGATCAGGTGGCCCGTCTCGCTGAAGATCCAGGTACGGGTCGCACCGGCCGGATCGCCGGCCACCGGATCGGCCTGGCGAACGACGAAAGCCGTGCCGTGCTTGCTGCGGCGTTCGCCGCCGGTGGTGGGCGCGAGCGTCTCCCAGAGACGGCGACCGTCGCCGAGCGCCACCGCCGTGAGCGCGCCGGTGTCGCAGTCGCACCCGTAGAGCACGTCGCCGGCGATGAACGGAGTGGAGTTGGCGCAGTAGACGGCCGACTTGGGCTCGCCACGCCAGAGGAGCCGCGGTGCCGCGGCGTCGGCGGCGAGCGCGTAGAGCGCTCCCACCCTGCCGATGCCGCTCGCGAAGAGCACGCGGCCGAGGCTCGTGTCGGCCACCTGCGGTGCCATGATCGACATGCCATACATCGGCTTGAGCGGCTGCGACCAGAGCACGCGGCCTGTGGCCGGGTCGAGGGCGTTGAGGTTGTCGGCATCCCAGATCACGAGCTGCCGCGAGCCGCCGCTCTCGATCATCGTCGGCGGGCAGTAGCCGCTCTCGCTGGCCGTGAGGGCCCGCCAGCGTTCCGCGCCGGTGCTCCTGTCGAATGCCACCGCCACGCTGCCGGGGCCGCCGACCAGGCAGATGAGCAGGTCGTCTTCGACGAGCGGATGGCCGCAGAAGCCCCAGATCGGCGTGGGAGCCGAATAGTCTTTCTTGAAATCCTTCGACCAGAGCATCCGGCCGGTCTCGGCGTCGAGGCAGGCGAGGTTGCCTTCGGCGCCGAGCGCGTAGACGCGGCCGTCGGCGACCGTCGGCGTGCAGCGCGGCCCCGAGGCGTAGGAGAGCGAGTAGGCGCAGTCCTGTTCGTGCTTCCAGATCAGCCGGCCCGTGGCTGAGTCGAGACAGAGGAGCCGCTCGGTGCCGAGCCGGTTCGTCCGGTCGTTGGGACCGTTGACGACCTCTCCCTCGCGGGCGACGTAGTCGGCGAGGTAGACGCGGCCATCCGAGACGGCCGGCCCCGCATAGCCTTCCGCCACCGGCACACGCCACTTCACCGGCAGTCCACCCGCGGGGATCGTGGTGACGAGCCCCTGTTCCCGCCAGGTCGCATCCCGCCCTGGCCCGAGCCACTGCGGCCAGCCTTCGGCCCGCGCCGTGCCTGCTCGGCACACCGCAACGAGAGTCAACCCAAGAAGGAACAGGCGGCGGTTGTGCATGTGAGGGTTCCAGGGATGACGAGAACGATTCATGCTCAGCTGGGGGCGGCGGTGAGCTCGGGCAGGTCTGTCGAGACGTCGATACCGTCGGGCCGCCAGTCGATCACCTCGACTTCCGCGGTGCGTCGGCCACGAAACTCGTTGATCTTCGGGCGGAACGCCACGTGAAATGGCTGGCCCGGGGCCGGCAGGTGCGGCAGCCAGTCGCCCCCTCCGAAGGCCACGCCGCGAATCTTCGCACCGTGCTGCAGGAGCTGAAGCTGGAGCGTCTTGCCCGACTGCCCCATCGTGCGGGCCGGTTCGGCGAGCGTCACGCCCGACGCGCAGAGCACCGGGCGGCGGTTGCCCTCGCCGAACGGCGCCAGCTTCTCGAGCTGCTCCACCGTGTCGAGCGTGAGCGCGCCGAGTGAGGTTTCCCCGTCGATCGTGACCTGCGCCCGCCGCAGCTGCTCCGGCATTCGCGACTCCACCTCCGCGACAAACGCGCGGCGAAAGTCGTCGATCTTCGCGTCATCCACCTGCAGGCCCGCTGCCGCGGCATGGCCGCCGCAGCCGAGCAGGTGCCCGCTGCAGGCCTTCACCGCCGCGAGCACGTCGAAGCCCGGCACGCTCCGCACGCTGCCCACCGCGGGGCCACCCTGCAGCGGATCGCGGGCGATCATCACCACCGGCCGATGCCATCGCTCGGCGAGCCGGCCCGCCACGATTCCGACCACGCCCTTGTGCCAGCCGCGATCGGCGAGCACGAGGGCCGCGTCGGTTTCCGGATCGAAGCATTCCTTGGCCTGCTTTGCCGCCGCCAGTTGCAGGCTCCGCTCCTCGGTCTCCCGCTGCGCGTTGAGCTCGTGGAGGTAGTCGGCGAGTTGGGCACCGCGGGCGGGATCGTCAGTGACGAGCAGTTCGATGCCGTTGGCGGCCGTCGCCATCCGGCCGGCGGCGTTGAGCCGGGGGCCGAGCTTGAAGCCGATGTGTTCGCTTTCGAGCCGCGACTGTTCCGTCAGGCCGGTGACCTCGATCAGCCGTGCCAGCCCGGGGCCGCCGCGCGTGCGGAGATTGTCCAGGCCGTGCTTCACGAGCAGCCGGTTCTCGTCCACGAGAGGCATCACGTCCGTGACGGTGCCGAAAGCCGCCAGGCCGATGGCGCGGAGGAGCGCCTCGCGGAGCCGCGGAGTGACGCGGCTTGCACCGCTCGCCCGCGTGGCGATCGCCCAGGCCAGCTTGAAGGCCACGCCGGCTCCGCAGAGGCCGCCGAATGGATAGGCGGTGCCGGGGAGCCGCGGGTGCACGAGCACGTCGGCGGCGGGAAGTTCGTCGGCGAAGTTGTGGTGGTCGGTGATGATCAGTTCGAGGCCGAGGTCGCGGGCGTGCCGTGCCTCGGCGACGCCCGTGATGCCGCAGTCCACCGTCACCACCAGGCTCGTGCCCTGTGAGGCGAGTGTGGAGAGCGCCTCGGCGTTGAGCCCGTAGCCCTCCTCCTGGCGGCTCGGCACGTACCACACGGGCGCGGCGTCGAGCGCCTGCAGGCAGCCCACGAGGATCGCCGTGGCACACATCCCGTCGGCGTCGTAGTCGCCGTAGATCGCGATCTTCCGGCCGGCCTTCACGGCGGCGAGGATTCGGTCGGCGGCCTCGGGCACGCCGGGGAGTGTCTCGGGGTCCCGAAGGTCGGCGAGCGTTCCCGACAGGAACGACTTCACCGCCGCCGGTTCGGTGACGCCCCGGGCGACGAGCAGGCTGGCCAGGATGCTCGACACGCCCACCGCCCGTTCGAGCGATGCGACGGCGGCACGGTCGTGGGGGCGGATGTGCCAGCGCTTCGGCATCGGGAGTCCCTTCCGCGGTGGAGGCCGCCGAACGCGGCCGAGGCCGCCAAAAGGGAATCAGTATAAGACGCTCCGATGCCGCTCGAAACGAGCGGGGAAACGCTATAGTAGCGGCCCGTTCACCCGGAGGATCGCCATGCTGGCCGTCGATGTCCCGCTCCCGCAGTTTGCCGCCAAGCCCGCCCGCGGCGACGTGCCGAAAGACAAGGTGCTCTGCGAATACTGCACGGCCAAGTGCTGCCGCTATTTCGCCCTGCCGCTCGAGACGCCGACAACCCGCGAGGAGTTCGAGTACATCCGCTGGTTCCTCCTCCACGAGCACGCCACCGTGTTCACCGAGGACGGCGACTGGTACGTCTGCGTGCACACCGTCTGCAAGCACCTGCAGGACGACCACCGTTGTGGCATCTACGAGACGAGGCCGCAGATCTGCCGCGAATACACCACGAAGGAATGCGAGTACGAGGACGACTGGGTCTACGACCAGTATTTCGAGACCTGCGAGCAGGTCGAGGAATACATGGACGCGGTCCTCGGCCCCGGCGGGCTGCACGTCGGCGACGGCCGGAAAAAGAAGAACCGCGGACAGTCGATCCGCGGCCCGAAGCCCCCCCTGCTGCCGATCGTTTCATGATCGAGCCCCGCACGCTCAAGGGATTTCGCGATCACCTGCCGGCGCAGGCCCTGGCCCGCGAACGGGTGCTGGAGATCGCCCGCCGCGTCTACCGCTCGTATGGGTTCGCGCCGATCGACACGCCGGCACTGGAATACCTCGAGATCCTCACCGGCAAGGGGAGCGAGGAGACCGACAAGCAGCTCTACCGGTTCAAGGATCACGGCGGCCGCGATGTCGGCCTGCGATTCGACCTCACCGTGCCCTTCGCCCGGTTCGCAGCCCAGCATGTTCACGACCTGGGGCTGCCCTTCAAGCGATATCACATGGCGGCCGTCTGGCGGGGTGAGAACACGCAGCGGGGCCGCTACCGTGAGTTCATGCAGTGCGACTTCGACACGATCGGCACCACCAGCCCGGTGGCCGACCTGGAGATGGTGCTCGTCGTCCACGATCTGCTCGCCGCGATCGGCATCGAGCGTTTCACCATCCGGCTCAACGACCGCCGCGTGCTCGTCGGCATCCTGAGTCGGCTGGGCCTCGCCGACGAGTCCACCGCGGTGCTGCGGAGCCTCGACAAGCTCGGCAAGGCGACTCCCGAGGCGGTCGCGGCGGAACTCGCCGCGCATGGCGTCGCGGCCGATGCCGCGGCGGCGCTCCTCGAGATGGCGAGTCTGGCCGGGCCGCCGGCTGATGTGCTTGCGCGGCTCGAAGCCCTCGTTGGCGACTCGGAGCATGGGCGGGCCGGCGTGGCGGCGCTTTCGGCGATCGTGGCGGGAGCCCGCGAGGCGGGTGTGCCCGCTGGCCGTGTCGTCATCGACCCCTCGATCGCCCGAGGGCTCGACTACTACACCGGCATCGTGCTCGAGAGCTTCCTCGACGACCTGCCGGCGCTCGGCAGCATCTGCTCGGGCGGCCGCTACGACAACCTCGCCGGGCTCTATACGAAGCAGCACCTGCCGGGCGTGGGGGCCTCGCTCGGCATCGATCGGCTTCTCGCCGGCCTCGAGGAACTCGGTCGGGTGGCGACGGTGGAGACGCCCGCCGAGGTGTTCCTCGTGCACTTCGACGAGCGGCACCTCGCCGATTACCTGCGGATCGCCACCGCGATTCGTGCGGCCGGCATGGCGGTCGAGTTCTTCCCGGAGGCGAAGAAGGTCGGCCAGCAGCTCAAGCTGGCGGCGAAACGTGGCTTTCCCGCGGCGCTCGTGATCGGCAGCGACGAGTTCGCCGCCGGGACCGCCCAGTTCAAGAACCTGGGCACGCAGCAGAGCGTGACGATCGACTGGCACGGCGACCTGCATGTGCTCGCCGACGCGGTGCACTCGCAGCTCGAGGCCGCGAAGCACGCGTAACACGCGTTACATGCGATCCGGAGGCGTTCCTGCGGCGGTGTCACACCGGCAGGAAGCTCCGAGCGGGAGCAAGGGGATCACGCGTGGCCGCGGCGAGCGACACGTGCCGATCCGCGGAGCCGTTCCCGTCGCTTCCGCTCCGGGCTTTGAGGGTTCCGTCGAAAAACCCCGAAGGATCACGTGGGAACCGTCTCACCCATCGCACGCGCCGTGCGCCCCTTGCTCGAAGCCCCAAGCGCCAGCGAGGTGATCACGGCCGGCCCTCCAGTCCGACTACGACCCTCACTCACCACCAGTTCCTGGCCGCCGGATTCGCCGGCGTGATCTGCTTCAGATCGCGAACGTCTTCTCGAGCGCCGCGAGCCGATCGGACACGGTGCGGGCGTCGGCGGGCCGGTCCGCCTTGTCATGGGCGATGAGCTGCATCACGAGATCGCTGACCTCCCGCGGCACGAGTGGCGCCACCTCCTGCAGCGGCGTGGGGGTGCCCTTGGCGATCGCCGTGAGCACCGTGGCCATGCTGCGGCCCTCGAAGGGAAGACGCCGGGCCAGGAGCTCGTAGAGCATCACGCCGAGTCCGAACAGGTCGCTCTTGGCGTCGAGTTCACCATCGTCGATTCGTTCCGGTGGCATGTACGAGGGAGTGCCCACGAGCGCCCCGTCGTGCGTCAGGGCGGCGGCCTGGCCGTCGATCTCGCGGGCGAGGCCGAAGTCGATGATTCGCACGCTCCGCGTCTCGCCCTCGAGAAACACGTTGGCCGGCTTGATGTCGCGGTGGAGGATGCCGCGGCGATGCGCGGCGGCGAGCCCCGAGGCGATCTCCTTGCCGATCCGCAGGATCTCGCCGAGCGGGAGCGGGCCGGAGATGTCGCTGTGGTCGCGGAGCGTCCGCCCCTCGAGCAGTTGCATGACGATGTAGGGCACGCCCTCGTGCTCGCCCACCTGATGGATCGCCATCACATGCGGGTGCTCGATCGATCCGAGCGAGCGGCTCTCGCGGATAAACCGCTGCCGGGCGGTCGCGTTGCCAGCGTAACGGGCCGACATCACCTTGATCGCCACCCGGCGGTCGAGGCGGTCGTCGTGGGCCAGGTAGACGCGGCCCATCGCTCCGGAACCGATCAGGCCGAGCACCCGATAATCGCCGATCACCCGTGGCGTCGGCTCGTCCATCACGACGCCTGGATCTCCGGGCACGTCGAATCGTGATGCACTCACGAGCGTGGCGGTCATCGGCGAGTCCGCCGGCTGGGTGTCGCCCTGATCGCGGCGGATGACGAACGAGCAGAACGCGTCGCCGCGGTGCATGCAGCTCGGCTCCTCGATCACGACCTGCTCCTGGAAGTGGTTCGCCAGGCCGCGGACGATGCCGGCGGCGAGCAGGCAGAGCTTCCGCTTCGACGCATAGACGAGATGCAGTTCGTCGGGGGCCGCACGGAAGACCTCGAGCACCGGGGGTGTCGCCCCGGGTTTCTCCATGCGCACCATCCGATGGATGATCGCTTCGGTGTTCTCGATCAGGTCGAGCGTCTTCCATCGCGGGTCGATGAACGTGCCGGCCACCTTCACGAGATGCGGCGCCAGGAACTCCCCGAACTCCCCGACGATCTCGGGTAGAGGGCGGCCGGTCGCCAGGGCGAGTTGCTCGAGCATCGCCACCGCGTCGGCATCGGGATAGACGCCGGAAGGGAGGTGTTTCCCGCCCGACACCGAAGACCCTGAAACCGACGACCCCGACGTCGACGACCCCGCTGCCGACCTGCTTCGCGACGTGGAGCCTGTCGGAAAGCGTTCGGCGAACTTGTGGATGAAGAAAAAGATCAGGCCGTGCACGGCGTCATCCCTGAGGCGAGGGCTGCCGCCCTGCCAACTCGAAACCCGGATTCAGCATCAGACTAAGGGGTTTGCCGACGGGTGGCAAAGCCGTGGGCCTCAGCCCCCGCGCAGATGCGGTGGCGGTACAGCGCCAGGCCGTGGGCCGCGTGGTAGAGGCCGCCGCATTCGACGTCGAGGTCAGCCGTCTGCTCCATGAGCGAGACCAAACGCTCCGCCGCGCGGACGACCCATGGTTCGGCGAGCCGCTCGTCGTCGAGCGACACGGCGAGCACCTCGAAGACGTGGCCCGTGGCGCTCAGGCGGTCGAACACGTCGGGTGACGTGCCCGGCCGCTCGAAGGGTCGCACGGCGAACGAGCCATCCGGCTGCTGGAAGCGGCGGGCCCGGTCGAGCGATGCGTCGACGACGGCTGCCGCCTCGGCCCAGGCTCCGGTTGGCGGCCCGCCGGTCGCGCGGCGATGGGCATCGACGGCCGCTGCGAGCCCATAGAGGCGATGGGCCCCGCCGCAGGCGGCCGTCGGGATGTCGGCCGCGGCCTCCATCTGAACTACCCGCTCGGTCGTCCACTGCTCGCCGTCGCCTGCCGTCCAGGTCGCGTCGGGCGGCAGCCACGCCGCGAGCGCCATCAGCGTCCAGGTGGCCTCCTGGCCCGCGCGGATATCGTGCTGGGCCTGGGCGAGCAGGTCGGCCACCGTGAACGTCCGGCCGCCCACCAGGAGCGGCGTGTCGAGCGGGATTCCGCCCGCGAGCCGGTCGCCATCGCCGCCGACGCCGCATTGGGAGAGATAGCCGAGCCACTGGTCGGGATGACCCTGGCCCATCGTGCTGCCCTCCTCAACGATGGCGAGCACGCCCGCTGAGCCGGGGCGGAGTTTCCAGCCCATCAGCGATCCGCCGTCGAGCAGGTAACGGAGGGCTGGGGGAGTGCCGCCTCTGACGGCGACCGGAAAGTCGGGGCCGAAGGCGAGGATGCCATGGACGACCTGCCATGCCCCGTGGACGCCGGCGTCGAGCAGGCGGCCGTTCCGGGTGTGGTGCAGCACGGCGTCGATCCGCCGGCAGAGATCGTCCCCGTCGGCCGAAGCCGCCGCCGGCGCGGAGTGAACGGGCTGTTGCTCGCCGCCGCAGCCGAGGGCCGCGATCGCCAGGCAGGCCAGAAGCGATTCCACGAATCGGGACGGAACAATGAGGCGGTGTGGTGCGTATTGCATGAACAGGCCGGCGGCACCGGCGGATCAGCCGCCGGACTGCCCCCAAGAATAGTTGCGAAACGACCGGCCCGCCGACCGTCGCCCCAGGAGACAACCGACCCCATGCCAGGCTTCTACTTCGACCCCGCGTACCTGATCTGGATCGCCCCGGCCATGCTGCTGGCGATGTGGGCCCAGTGGCGGGTGCACTCGGCGTTTGCGGCGGCCTCCCGCGAGCCTGCGGCCCTGACGGGCGCGGCGGCGGCCCGCTTCATCCTCGATTCGGCCGGTGCGAGAGACGTGGAGATCGAGGCCGTGGCCGGGCAACTCAACGATCATTACGACCCCCAGGCGAAGGTGCTGCGACTCTCGCAGGGCGTGTATGGGGAGCGGTCGCTGGCGGCGGTCGGCATCGCCGCCCACGAGGCGGGGCATGCGCTCCAGGACGCGCAGGGTTACTCGTTGATGGCGGTTCGCAATGCCGCCGTCGGCACGGCCAACCTCGGCAGCGGCCTCGGCTTCTTCGTGTTCATGATCGGGCTGGGACTGGCGCTCAAGCCGATCGCCTGGCTCGGGATCGCGCTCTTCGCCGCCACGGTGTTCTTTCAGCTGGTGAATCTGCCGGTGGAGATCGACGCGAGCAACCGTGCGAAGGCGCAGCTCGTGTCGCTCGGGATCGTGCCCGCGGCCGACATGCCGGCGGTGAACAGCGTGCTCAATGCGGCCGCATGGACGTATGTGGCCGGCACGCTGCAGAGCGTCCTCACGCTGCTCTACTACGCCAGTCACCTCGTCGGCTCCAGCGACGATCGGTAACGGCGGCCGGCGTGATGCTGCACAGGTTGAAAACCTGTGCAGCGAGTTTTTCACAGGTTGAAAACCTGTGCTACGGGGGAACGACGCAGCGAGGGGCTGCCCGTGCTCCGGGAGCCGGCGTTGCTGACCAGCGGAGCCAGGATGGCGAAGCGCAGGCAGCATCGAGCGAGCGAAGGGCAGGATGCCCGCAGTGAGCGTTCGGCGACGGGGCATGGGCAGCCCCGAGCGGTGCCACACAAACACGGGTTGAAAACCTGTGCTACGAGCACGAGCGGCCCGAGTTCAATGGTTCAGGGAATACAGCAGCACGTTAAGGGCGATCTTTTCGGCGTCTTCGCGGCCGTAGCCCGTGCACTCCATGGAGTTCTGCTTTTCGAGGGCGCAGGAGAGGTCGTAGGGTGAGAAGATCACCCCCCAGCGGTCGCCGATCCGCACCCCCTCCAGTTTCGGCGGGATCTGTCGCTTGCGGACGCCCATCGGGCCGTCGCCCCCGGACGGCTCGCGGAGCGTGACCTGCCGGATGTCGAAGCCACCGTAGTCCGCCGCCGTGAAGAGCGGGTCGTCGGAGGGGATCTCTTCGAGTCGCTGGTCGGGAAGGATCGCCGCGATCTCGTCGCGGAAGGCCTTCGTGAAGCCGTCGGCCGCGCAGACGCTGTCGGCGAGCAGCGTCCCGCCACGGTCGAGAAACTTCGCGATCCGCTCCCGCCGCGGCTGGTCGAAGGCGAAGCCCTGTCGTCCGTGCATGAAGACGAGATGGTAGTTGAACAGCGCGTCGTCCGCCGGGTCGATCAGGGCAGGCGTGTCGTCAACGCGGACGCCGGTCTCGCGGGCAGCCGCGCGGAGGATGTTGGCGAGGGCGGCCGGAGCCGCGTCGCACATGCCCGAATGCCGCAGCTTGCCGATCGCGAGTTGGCCGCGGACGAATGGGTCGGTCCGGCGATCCTCCTGTGGGGTGATGCCGAAAAAGGCGTCCTTGCTCTTGAGCTCGCGGTTGGTGGCGTAGGCGAGCACGTTGGTGCCGATGGCGAGGGCCGCCTCCACTTCGCGGGCCACGCCGGGGGGCAGGGCGGACCGAGACCGGCCGCCGAGTTCCCAGAGGCAGGAGAGGCTCGGCATCGCGGAGTTGGGGTCGGCGAGGTCGGTTGGCGGCGCGTAGATCAGGCAGGTGCGGCAGCCGTAGTCGATCCCCATCAGAGGCCGGTGCAGCTCCGGGGGCACGACCTGCTCGGCGTGCCAGGCGGGATGCTCCGGGGGAAGGAGGTGGAGCCGATACTCGGGTTCCGGAAAGATGTCGGCGACGAGTTGCCGCAGGCGTTCGTCGAAGCCCTCGCTCTGCGGGCAGCAGGCTTCGGCGAACACGAACCCGCCGTTGTCGATGTAGCCGCGGAGCCGTCGGCCGGCGTCGTGGCCGAGGTCGAAGTTCGACTTGCCCGAGATCCAGAGGACGGGCGCCTGCTGGAGGTCGGCCTGGCCGGCTGACGTGGTGTCGAGCACGTGCCAGGAAAGGCCGGCGGGATAGTCCTTCTTCCATCGCGTTTCGACGTAGTCGACGAGGTGGGCGATGTCGTGGCCGTGGCGGTTCCAGTCGGCGGCCGGGGCGTGGCTGCTCTTGGCCACGATCACCGGCCGCCGGCCCTTGGCGAGAAACAGGAGCGCGAAGCTCGTGGCCACGATCGAGTCTTCGATCCGATTGGCGACGAACTTGCCCGACAGCCGGTCCTGGGTGGCGGTGAACATCTTCGCCCCCTCGAGGTACCAGTCGTGATCGCCGATGTACCGCCGCGCCGTGAAGCGGCCCACCCGCTCGAGGCCATAGAGGTAGTAGTAGAGCCACGTCTCGCCGCCGGTGCCGGGGTTCTGCTGCACCGAGAATCGCTTGCCGAGCCAGGTGAGGCCCTTCTCCAGCACGCGGGGGGTGGACCCGCCGCCGCAGCAGGCGACGCTGTCGCGGACGGCGCGTGCGTCGGGGGTGCCGATGTGCTCCGACGTGATCCAGATGCTGGCGATGCCGGCGCAGGTCATGCTGCCCGACCCGCCGGCATTGCCCAGCGTGTAGCCCCACGAGCCGTCGCTGTTGTGGCAGGCCACCCAGTACTGCTGGGCGCGAACCCACGTGTCGTCGCGGACGGCCACGCCGGCCCGCGACGCCTCGTGGAGGCCGAGCACCGCGAACTGGGAGTTGGAGTTGTCGCCCATGCCCACGCCGTTGCTCTGGCCGTAGGTCCAGGAGCCCGACCCCGGACCCTGCTTGACCTGAGCCTGCTCCAGCCACTCCACGTTGCGTTCGAGGATCGCCCGGTCGGCTTCCGGCGCCAGCATCGCGAGGATCATCGTCTGCAGGGCGACGGAGTAGGTCTCGTCGGGCTCCTGCTGCCGGAGCCAGGTGAGCGCCCGACGCATCGCGGGCTGCTCGGCGGGCACGCCGGCGTTGGCGAGGGCCAACATGACCAGCGACGTGGCACCAACCCGCTTGTCAGCCGACCGCATCGCCTCCCACGAGCCGTCTTCCCGCTGTTGCGTGATCAGGTAGTCGCGGGCCTTCTCGACCGCGGTCTGGATGTCGGTCGGGCCGGGGGGGGCCGCGATCGCTGCGGCCGGGCAGAGGGCGGCCAGCACGGCCGCGGTTGCGATCCAGGAGCCGCGACGGACGGGACTGGGGAATGACGAGAGGGCCACGCCGCGGGGTCCGATGGTCGCCTCGGCGGGCCCGCACGACCGCGGACGGGCCCGTTGGCGATGACGGTCATCGTAGCAGGTTGGCCGATGCCGCAGGATGGGTGGCGTGCGACGGTGCCGTGGTGCACGCGGCTCGATTGCCGCCCCGACGGGCACACCCGATACTGAAAGGCTCTCAGTCCGACCGTTCCCGCCGAAGGATCGCCGCGTGTCCACCGCCTCCAAGCCCAAGACGCTCGACGAGATTCTCCACGAGTTCGCGCAGCACCGGCGCCTGATGCAGGAGGAACTGCAGAAGGTGATCGTCGGCCAGCACGAGGTGATCGAGCAGCTCTTCGCCGCCATCTTCACCCGCGGCCACTGCCTGCTCGAGGGCGTGCCCGGCCTGGCAAAGACTCTGATGGTATCGACGCTCGCCCGGATCCTCGACGTCGGGTTCAAGCGGGTTCAGTTCACGCCCGACCTGATGCCGTCCGACATCACGGGCACGAACGTGCTGGAGGAGGATGAATCGGGCCGTCGGCACTTCCGCTTCGTCGAGGGGCCGATCTTCACCAACATCCTGCTGGCCGACGAGATCAACCGCACGCCGCCGAAGACACAGGCCGCGCTGCTCCAGGCGATGCAGGAGCGGGAGGTGTCGGTGGGCCAGGAGACGCACCAGCTGCCCGATCCGTTCTTCACGATCGCCACGCAGAACCCGATCGAGCAGGAGGGCACCTATCCGCTGCCGGAGGCCCAGCTCGACCGGTTCATGTTCAACATCAAGGTGGGCTATCCGACGGCCAGCGAGGAGGAGCAGATCCTCATGGCCACGACGAAGTCGGAGAAGCCGGAGGTCCGCAAGGTGCTCTCGGGCCGCGCGATCAGCAACATCCAGAAGCTCGTCGCCGGCGTCGCGGTCAGCGAATACATCGTCAAGTATGCCGCCCGGCTGGTGCGGGCCACCCGGCCGAAGGATCCGCAGGCTCCGAAGTACGTCGCCGAACTCGTCGACTGGGGCGCCGGCCCGCGGGCCGGGCAGTTCCTCATCCAGGGCGGCAAGGCGATGGCGGCGATGGACGGACGCTTCAGCGTGTCGCTCGACGACGTCCGCCGCGTGGCGGTGCCGGTGCTGCGGCACCGCATCGCCACCAACTTTCAGGCCCAGGCGGAGGGTCTCACCAGCGAGTCGATCATCGAGCGACTGCTCCGCGAGACGCCCGAGCCGGAGATCCCGAAGCTCGTGAAGTGACGGCTGCGAGGAGGCTCTGCGGATGGCCCGCGCGGTCGAGGAATACCTGAAGCCGGAGGTCGTCAGGCAGATTGCCCGGCTCGACCTCCGCGCGCAGTTCATCGTCAAGGGCTTTCTCCAGGGGCTCCACGCCAGTCCGTACCAGGGCTTCTCCGTCGAGTTCAGCGAGCACCGCAAGTACGCTCCGGGCGACGACCCCAAGGACATCGACTGGCTCGTCTACGCGAAGACCGACAAGCACTACGTCAAGAAGTTCGAGGCCGAGACCAACATCACCGGCTACCTGGTGATCGACACCAGCGCCTCGATGGCCTACACGTATCGCCAGCAGCTCACCAAGCTCGACTACGCGATCTCGCTGTCGGCCGCGCTCTGCTGGCTGATGATCCACCAGCAGGATCCCTGCGGGCTGATGGTGTTCGACGAGAAGCTCCACGCCTCGCTCCCGGCCCGCTCCCGGCGGTCGCAGATCGCCCAGGTGCTCTCGGTGCTCTCGAAGATCAGCCCGTCGGGGAAGACCGACATCGCCCGCAGCCTCGTGCAGGTGGCGGCGATGCTCAGGCACCGTTCGCTGGTGATGGTGTTCAGCGACCTGCTCGCCGACCCGGCCCCGATCAAGGACGCCCTGCTGCGACTGCGGCACCGCGGCCACGACGTGATCCTGTTCCACATCCTCGACGAGGCCGAAGTGCGGTTTCCGTTCGAAGGGATGGTGGAGCTGACCGAGCCCGAGGGCCGCGACCGGCTCGTGATCGACGCCGACGCGGCCCGCACCGGCTACGTCGCCGCCGTCGAGGCCTTCCGCGAGGAGTATCGCTCGTCGTGCTTTCGGGCCGGCATCGACTACGTGCCGCTCGACACGAGCATGCAGTTCGACCGCGCCCTGATGGAGTACCTGGTGAGCCGCCGAAATCGGTTCTGACCCATGGGCCTGTCGTTCATCACCCCGATGCTCCTCGGCGGTGCGGCGCTCGTGGCCGTGCCGATCGTGCTGCATCTGATCATGCGGCGGAAGCCCGTGCCGCACGAGTTTCCGGCGCTGCGGTTCCTCCGCGACCGCGCCGTGGCCAATCGGCGGCGGCTGCGGGTGAGCCATCTGTTTCTGCTGCTCCTTCGGATGGCCGCACTGGCCCTGCTGGCGTTGGCCCTTGCGCGGCCGGTGCTGCGGGGGGCAGGGTGGCTCGCCGGGGGCGAGGGCCCAGTCGCCGCGGCG
This sequence comes from Planctomycetota bacterium, assembly GCA_018970605.1. GTDB lineage: Bacteria > Planctomycetota > Planctomycetia > Pirellulales > UBA1268 > QWPN01. The sequence goes on from JAGWWA010000033.1 coordinate 16,074, forward strand.
CTCGTGATCGACACGGCGCCGCGGATGGCCCTGCGGGAGGCCAACGAGACACGGCTCGAGCGGGCCGCGAAGCTCGCCCGCGTGCTCCTCGACAAACTGCCGCAAGGAAGCAAGGTGGCGGTGCTCGACACGGCCGCGGCGACGGCCGCCTTCGCACCCTCGGCGGCGGCGGCAGCCGCCCGGATCGAGCGGCTTGCCGCTGCCGCGCCGGGCACATCGCTCCCGACCGCGATCGCGGAGGCGCGGCGGCTGCTGGCCGGTTCGGAACTCGCCCGCAAGGAGCTTTACGTCTTCACCGACTGCTCGCACGGGGCCTGGGACAACGCCGCCCCACAGCCGGAGGCTTCCGCCGGCGACCCCGCCGTGCTCTTCGTCGACGTGTCGGCGGAGCAGCCGCGGAACTTCTCCATCGACGCGCTCGACCTGTCGGGCGAACGGATTTCGGCGGGCACGTCGCTGGCGATCACGGCGTCGGCGGCGCGGGTCGGCCCCGATGCGGCCCGGGCCGTCGCCGTGGAAGTGCTCGGCCGTGACGGCAAGTACGTTCGCCGGGCCATCAAGCCGGTCGAGTGGAAGGCGGCGGGGCCCGTGCAGGTTGACTTCGAGGTCGCCGGCCTGGAGCCCGGAACCCGTCAGGGCCGTGTGGTCATCGAGGGCTCCGACGATCTCGAGGCCGACAACGCCCGATACTTCACGGTCGAGGTGGGTGCCGCCGCCAAGGTGATCGTGGCGGCGCCACGGCCCGCGGATCGCTCGGCGGCCTTGCTCGTGCAGGCGATCGCTCCCGCGTCGCTGGTCAAGGCCGGCAAGGCCAGGTTTGAACCGGAAGTGATCGACGTCGAGTCGCTCGGCACCTCCTCGTGGGATGCCGCCCAGGGCATTGTCATCCTCGATCCGCCGCCGCTCTCGCCCCAGACGTGGGAGGCGCTCGAGCGGTGGGTGTCTGGCGGCCGCGGTCTCGTGGTGTGGCTCGGGCCGCGGGCGGGCAACGCCGACCGCTTCAACACCGACGCCTCCCGCCGCGTGCTCGGCGGCGATCTGGTGCGGGTCTGGCGGAGCCCCGAGGGCAACTATCTCGCTCCGACGGCGCTCGACCATCCGATCATGGCGGCGTATCGCCGCGTGGGCGACGCGGTTCCCTGGCAGGACTTTCCGGTGTCGCGGCACTGGGAGTTCAAGCCGGCCGAGGGGCCAGGCGACGCCGCGGCGACCGTCGCCACCTATCGCAACGGCCTGCCGGCGGTGCTCGATCGCAGGCTGGGTGGCGGCAACGTGGTGGTGGTGACGACGCCAGTCTCGCAGTCGGCCTCGGATCCTGACGCGTGGAACACCCTGGCCACGGGGTTCGAGCCGTGGCCGTTCGTGATCCTCGCCAACGAGACGCTCCTCCACGCCGTCGATACCTCCGACGATCGCAACGTGCTCGCGGGGGCGCCGGCGGTGCTGCACATCGATCGTCGCGACGTGCCCGCGGCGATCGTCAGCGCGCCGAGCGGCGATGACTTTCCGGCGGCCGTGGACCAGAAGCGGGGCACGATCACCGTCACCGCCACGCAGGTTCCCGGCAACTACACCCTCCGGGCCGGCGGCGACATCGGGGGCATCGCCAGGGGCTTCAGCGTGAACCTGCCGCCGTCGGCCACCGATTTCAGCCGCTTGCCCGCCGACGCGCTCGCCGCCGTGCTCGGGCCCGGTCACCGGCTGGCGAAGTCCGCCGAGGAGATCGTCCGCGACGTGAATCGCGAGCGGGTGGGCTCGGAACTCTATCCCTGGGTGATCGTGCTGGTCGCACTCGCCATGGCGGCCGATTGGATCGTCGCCAACCGCTTCTATGCCCCCCGCGAAGGAGTCGATGCGGAGCGGGTCGCCGCCGCCGAGTTCGCGGCCGACGATTCGCATGCCGCCGCCGCGCCGCCTCCCGTACCCCCGGCCGCTCCGCCCCCGGTGCCGCCGCCGGCGCCTCAGCCGGAGGTGCCGGCATGACCGATCCACGGCTGCTCGAGGAACTGTCGCTCCACTTCGATCCGGTCTGGTCGTGGATCTTCGTCGCCGCGGTGGCGGCGGGCCTGCTCGCCGTGCTCCTGGCGTTTCCACCGGACCGGTCACGACTGTCGCCTGCGGGCAGGACGGCACTCGTGCTGCTCCGCATGGCGGCCTTTCTGGCGCTCGTGATCTGCATGCTGCGGCCCACGTTTGTGGCGGTGCAGAAGGCCCGGCAGCAGGGAACCGTGGTCGTGCTCGCCGATGCGTCGGAGAGCATGACGGTGGCCGACGGCCCGACGGGACGGACGCGGTGGCAGGAGATGGTCGACGCGCTGGCGGCCGCCAGGCCTGCGGCGAAGAAACTCGCCGCCTCCGGTGATTTCGACATCGCCGTCTGGCTCTTCGACCGGGAAGCCCGCGCCCTCAGCCCGGTCGGCGACGATCCGTTTCCGTTCGCCGCGTGGAGCGACGTGCCGACCGCAGACGAGACGGCGATCGGAGCGGCCCTCGACGACGGCCTGCGGGCGACGGTGGGGCGACAGCTCGCGGGAGTCGTCGTGCTCAGCGACGGCGCCCAACAGGCCTACGCCCCCCGCGACCTGCCGCCGCAGACGGTGGCCCGGAAGCTCGCCGATGCGGGTGCCCCCCTGTGGAGCGTCACGTTCGGTCAGCAGCGCGGCGAGGGGCAGGGCCGAGACGCCGCGGTGGTGAACCTGTCCGTCGCCGAGACCGTGTACCTCAAGAACACGCTGGAGGTGGCGGGACGGGTGCGGCTCGACGGTCTGGCGGGGCGGGAGGCCAACGTCGTGCTCCTCGCCGAGAACGCCTCGGGTGTGATGGAGGAGGCCGCGCGGACGCGGGTGCGGGCCACCGGCGACGCTGTCGAGGAGGCGGTGCGGCTCGCCTGGACGCCCGTGGCCCTCGGCGAAAGGAAGTTGACGCTTCGCGTGGAGCCCCAAGAAGGCGAGGTGATCCTCGCCAACAACGAGCTCTCGACGTTCGTGGAGGTGATCGACGGCGGCCTGCGGGTGCTCTACCTGGAGGGAGATCTGCGGGTGGAGCAGCGATTCCTGCGGCGGGTGCTCGCGGCGAGCCCTGACATTCAGGTCGATTTCGAGTGGATCGACGCCACCCGGCGGGATCGCTGGCCGGTTGACCTGAGCCGCCGGCTCGCCGGCGACTACGACGTGTTCCTGATCGGCGACCTCGATTCCACCGCAGTGAGGCCCGACGACCTGCGGACGATCCTCGGCAGGGTGAACGCGGGGACGGGTCTCGGTCTGCTCGGCGGGTTCCACGCGTTCGAGGCGGGAGGCTGGGGGAGCTCGCCGCTCGGCCCGGCGCTCCCCTTCGAGCCCGATCGCCTCGCCCGGCAATCGTTCAACGAACCGATTCGCCAGGGCCTCCACCTGCAAGGCGCGGTGCGGATGCTGCCCGATCCACGGTTCGGCTCGATCTCGATCCTCAGGCTCGGCAAGACCGACGACGACACCCGCACGGCCTGGGAATCGATGCCGACGCTCGAGGGGGCCAATCGCCTCGGCCGACTTCTGCCCACCACGAAGACGCTCGCCGGCACCGCCGATGGGACGCCCCTGCTCGTCGGTCGCGAATACGGCCAGGGGCGGGTGCTCGCGTTCGCGGCTGATTCGACCTGGCGGTGGGTGATGCAGGGGGCCGGCGATCAGCACCGTCGGTTCTGGCGGCAGTTCGTGCTCTGGCTCGCGCGTCAGGACGACGCGGAGCAGGACACGCTCTGGGTCCGGCTGGCACAGCGTCGCATCTCGCCGGGCACGCCGCTTCCCTTCGATGCCGGGCTGACGAGGCCCGATGGCACCGCCGATCCAGGTGTGGCCCTCGAGGCCACGGTCGTCGCGCCCGATGGTCAGCGGCGGCCCGTTCGCGTCGGGCGGCAGGGAGAGACGTTCTCGGGCGTGATCGCCGACTGCTCCGAGCCCGGCGACTGGAGGCTCGAGGTGAGGGCGACGAAGCCGGGCGAGGGGGTGCCGCGGGAGCGTGCCGCGAGGTTCACGGTGTTTCGCCAGGATCTCGAACTGGCGAACCCGCGGGCCAACCCGCTGCTCATGCGGCAACTCGCCGAGGCGACCACGGGGGGCGTGCGGCTGCCGGAAGAGCTGCCGGCCGTGTTCGAGGAGATTGCCGCGCGTCCGCCGACCTTCGAGTCGAAGGAGCAGTGGTCGTACGCGCCGTGGGACACGTGGCCGATGTTTCTCGTGATGGCGACGTGCATGGCCGCCGAGTGGTTCCTGCGGAAGCGGTGGGGGCTCGTGTAGCCGCGGCGATTCCGCCTTTCGGGAGGCTGCGGCCTTTGCTACCCTCCCCAGCCCGCGCAGGATGACTCGCCTGCGGGGCCGTGTGTTCCGCGTCGACAGGGAGGTCGGACGTGGCCCGTCGCCGTGCCATCCGCGAGAAGCTGCTGCTGGGCGCCCTCCTGCTGGGCGTGATGGTGACCGTCCTCTGGGCGAGCGGTTTCCTCGGCATCTATTCCTACCGGTGGCTCGTTCGCGACCTCTCCTGCCGGGCCGCGGAACTGCCGCTGGCCAGCGAGTTGGGCGAGTGCGTGGGCATGCTCCGGCTGGCTCATGCCCGGGCGCTCGCCGCCGACGAGGCCGAGGAGGAGTCGTTTCTGTCGGGCCTCAGGGCGACGGAGGCGGCGCTCGAGGCCTACCGCCAGGAACTGGCGGCCTTTGAACTCGACGACACGCGACTCGCCGACCGCACTCGCGAGGCGGGCACGGCGCAGCGCATCTCCGACTGCCTGGCGACGATCGACTCGATCGCCCGGCAGCATGCCGCCGACCCTGCCGAGGCCGACCTTCCTTCGGCAAGTCGGGGCATGCTCCTGGCGGTCGGCCCGCATCTCGAAGCGCTTGCGGCCCTGTCTGCCGAACTGCCCTCGTTTCTGCAGCAGCGGCTGCACGACCTTTCGAGCGACGTCCGCACCCGCTATCGCACGCTGATCATCACCACCTGGGCCGCCGCCCTCACGGCGATCGGCCTGCTCGCGGCGATCGGCGTGCTCACCTACCGCTGGGTTTTCCGGCCGCTGCGGCTGCTCGGGCATGGCTCCCGCCGCGTGGCCTCGGGCGACTTCGCCTACCGCATCCAGCTCGACACCCGCGACGAGATGGCGGAGCTCGCCGATGCCTTCAACGACATGACGGAGCGGTTTCAGGAGATTCGCGACGACCTCGACCGTCAGGTGCAGGAGCGGACCCGCGAGGTGATCCGCGGCGAGCAGCTCGCCAGCGTCGGCTTTCTCGCCGCCGGCGTGGCGCACGAGATCAACAACCCCCTGGCGTCGATCGCGATGTGCGCGGAATCGCTGGAGAGCCGCATCGAGGAGCTGGCGCCGGGCGCGGCCGACGCCGAGGTGGCCCGTCGCTACCTCTCGCTCATCCAGAGCGAGGCCTTCCGCTGCAAGGGGATCACGGAAAAGCTCCTCGACTTCTCGCGGCTGGGCGAGGTGCGTCGTCAGGCCACCGCGCTGATGGGGCTCGTGGCCGACGTCGTCGAGATGCTGCGGCACGTCGGCCGATTCGCCGGGCGGTCGATCGAGATCGAGGAGGGCGCCGACGTGCTCGTGATGGTCAACCCGCAGGAGATCAAGCAGGTGGTGCTCAACCTGCTCGTCAACGCCCTCGACTCGATCGACGAGAAGGGCAAGGTCCGCGTCGCGGCGAAGCGTTCGGGAGGCGAGGCGGTGCTCACGTTCACCGACGACGGCTGTGGAATGACGGAAGAGGTTCGGGAACACCTCTTCGAGCCGTTCTTCACGAGGCGGAAGACCGGGCAGGGCACCGGCCTCGGGCTCTCGATCGTGCACCGGATCGTCACCGACCATGGCGGCCGCATCCAGGCTGCGAGCGACGGGCCCGGTGCGGGCTCGACGTTTCGTGTCGTGCTCCCGCTCGCCCAGGTCGGCGCCGAGGCGGCGACCGCCCGGGCCGCCGCCGACCCCGGCGGCCGCGCCGCCTGACGATGCCCACCCCGACGACCATGAAGGAGCCACCGTTGAAGATGACCGGCCGACCGATGCGGATCCTGTTTGCCGACGATGAACCGTCCCTGCAGGAGCTGATGCGGATCGAACTCCCGCGGCTCGGGCACGAGGCGACGGTCTGCCCCGATGGCCGCACGGCGCTGGCGGCCCTCGACCGTACGGCCTATGACTGCGTGATCGTCGATCTCGACATGCCGGGCGTCGGCGGCCTCGAGGTGATCGCCCGTGTGCGGGAAACCTCGCCCGACACCGAGACGCTGATCATCACCGGCAAGTCATCCGTGGAAAGCGCCGTCGCGGCGGTGCGGCACGGGGTGTTCGACTATCTCACAAAGCCCTGCAAGCTCGCCGACATCCAGGCGGTGCTCGAGCGGGTGCGGCGGAAACGGGAGATCACCACGCGGCTGCGGGCCCTGGAGCGTCGGGTGCGGCGGGCCGAGGGGGCCACGCAGCTCGTCGGCACGTCGGCCGCCCTCGACCAGGTGCGGCGGCTCGTGGCCCGGGTTGCGGCGAGCGAAGCCTCGGTGCTCGTGCGGGGCGAAACCGGCACGGGCAAGGAACTCGTCGCCCGGGCCATTCACGAGGGCAGCGGCCGGGCCACTGGTCCGCTCGTGGCCGTGAACTGTGGCGCGCTCCCCGAGCATCTCGTGGAAAGCGAGCTTTTCGGCCACCGCAAGGGGGCTTTCACCGGCGCCGATGAGCACCGCGCGGGTCTCTTCGAGGTGGCGGACGGTGGCACGCTGTTTCTCGACGAGATCGGCGAACTCTCCAAGCCGCTGCAGTCGCGACTGCTCCGGGCGCTCGAGAGCGGCGAGATTCGTCGCGTGGGCGACAACCAGGCGATCATGGTGGATGTTCGCGTGGTCTGTGCCACCCATCGCTCGCTCGAGGAGATGGTGAAGGCGGGCGACTTCCGCGAGGACCTGCTCTTCCGGATCAACACGTTCGAGATCACGGTGCCGCCGCTTCGCGACCGCCGCGACGACATCCCCGGGCTCGTGGAGCATTTCGTCCGTCGGGCGCGGCCGCAGACACCACCCGACGTCGCCGTGGCCGACGCCGATTCGCTTGCCGCCATGGCCGCGCACCATTGGCCAGGCAACATCCGCGAGTTGGCCAATGCGGTGGAGCACGCCCTCGTACTCTGCGACGAGCTGCCGCTGTCACTCGGCCACCTGCCGGCGCGGTTCGCGGCGTTGCGGCCCGCCGCGACGGCAGCGCCATCGATCGCGATCCAGCCGCCGCTGGCGGCGCCCGTCGCCGCGTCGGGTCCCGGCCGGCCCGAGAGCCTCCGCGAACTCGAGATGCGGGCCATCCTCGAGGGGCTCGAGCGGAACAAGGGCAACAAGGCCCGCACCGCCGAGGAACTCGGGATCAGCCTGAAGACGCTCTACAACAAGCTCCACCAGCTCAGCGACGGCCCGCTCGACAAGACGGGGTGAGTGACGGGGGGCACAGGAAGCCCAATCACGGAAGCGATGGGGCGGAGCACGATGCCAACGTGAGGGAGCCGTACGCCTTACGGCGTTACGCTTCCTGAACGGTGGCCGTACGTATTACGCTCCTGCAGGCTTAGGAAGCCCAATCGCGTGAGCGATGGGGGCCGGTGATCACGTTTTGCGGACGACGCCGACCAGCACGCCGAGCACTCGGGCATTCCTGACGTAGATCGGCTTCATCGACGCATTGGCGGGCTGCAATCGGATCCGATCTCGCTCGGGAAACCACTGCTTGAGCGTCGCCTCGCCGTCTTCCGTCTGGGCCACGACGATGTCGCCGGAATGAGCCGTCTGCTTCTTCTGGATCACCACCCAGTCGCCGTCGGCGATCTGCGCGTCGATCATCGACTCGCCCATCACCTTGAGCACGAAGTGGTTGTCGCGGTTGAAGAGCGATTCGAAGTCGATCCGCTCCGCCTGCTCCTCGGCCGGCCGCAGCGAACCGGCCGCCACCCATCCCGCCATGGGCAGACCCCGGAGATGCGCCGGCTCGTTGACCAGTTCGATCGCCCGCGACATGTTTTTGCCGCGGGTGATCAGTCCTTTCCGCTCGAGAGCCTTGAGATGGCAGACGACGCCGTTGGGGGAGCGAATCTTGAAGGCCTGGCCGATCTCGCGGACCGTCGGCCCATAGCCGCGGGAGTGGATCTTGTCGCGAATGAAGGCATAGATCTCCATCTGCCGCTCGGTCGGCGTGTCGCCAGCGTCGTCGGCGTCGGACTTGGTTGGGAGATTCAGGGGGTTGCCGCGGACGGCGGCGACGGCGGCGGCCACACGACGGGGTTTCGGCCTCGTGTTGCTGGTGGTGGTGGATGCACGCGAAGGCGAGGCTTTGCGCTTGGCCATGGCGAATCAGCGGGAGGACCGCTTCCTGTGCGGGAATGGAGGTGAATATCGGCAGGAGCCGGTATGGACGCCAGTATCTTACTATACGGCCGTTCATTTTCAAGTGGGGCGTCTGGGGTCGCTCCAGAGCATTCCGGCCCGGTAGGATGCAAGGAATGGTTCAAGCATCCCTTTGGAGGACGTCATGAGGGCGACAGGCGGCCGGTGGGCATGGGCTGGTGGGCTGGGCATCGCAGTGGCCATGGCGGCAACCGTCATCAGGCCGAGCCGGGCCGAGGAGCCGCCGACGGCGGTGGCTGACGGCGCACAGGTGGAGCCTCGCGAAGGTGTTCGCCAGTCGGGGCGCGATGCCCCTGCGAAGAAGGCGGCCGCGACCATCGCCCATGTCCGGATCGCAGGCAGCCTGCCGGACGGAGTGGGGCAGGGCGGCCTGCTCGCCGACGTGGCCCCGCATCTGCATCGTCTGGTGGAACGACTCGACAAGGCCGCCGCCGACAGCCGCGTGAAGGGGGTCGTGGTGTCGATCGACTCGCCTGATCTGGGGCGAGGTCGGGCGGAAGAGGTTCGCGCCGCCATCGAGCGAATCACCAAGGCCGGGAAGCCGGTGGCCGCTCATCTCGTGAGTGGCGCTGCAACGCACTACGCCGTGGCCTCGGCCTGCGACACGATCACGATGCCGCCTGCTGCCACGCTGGAGTTGACCGGCGTCCGGACCGAGATGATGTTTTTCAAGTCGATGCTCGACCGGCTCGGCGTGGCCGCCGAGATCCTTCAGGTGGGCGAGTTCAAGGGAGCCGGCGAGCCACTCACCCGCGACAGCATGAGCCCGGCCCTGCGGGCTCAGTACGAGAGCTTCGTTGGAGACCTCTACGAGCAACTCGTCGAGCGGGTCGCCGCCGATCGGGGCCTGACCGCCGAGCGGGTGCGGGAGCTGATCGACACCGGTGTGTTCACGCCCGAGGCGGCCCGCGAGGCGAAGCTGATCGACGCGGTCGGCTACGAGGACGAGGTGATCGCCACGCTCGCCAAGCAGGTCGGCGACGAGTCGCCGAAGCTCGCCCGCGATTATGCCCAGCGGAAGTTCGATCAAGACTTCTCGGGCATGGCGGGCCTCGTGAAGTTGATGGAACTGCTTTCGGGGCAGAAGCAGGCGGCCCCGCTCGGGAAGAACAAACGGATCGCCGTGGTGCACGTGACGGGAGAGATCCGCGAGGGCAAGAGCGCCGACGACGTCCTGATGGGGGGCGCGGCGGGCTCCGAGACGATCATGAAGGCGATCCGCGACGCCGCCAAGGACGAGCAGGTCGCGGCGATCGTGCTGCGGATCGATTCACCCGGCGGATCGGCGCTGGCGAGCGATCTCATCTGGCGGGAGGCTGACCGGGCGAAGAAGCCGGTGGTGGCGAGTTTCTCCGACATCGCGGCCAGCGGCGGCTACTACATCGCCGCCGCCGCCGACACGATCGTCGCGGCTCCGGGCACGCTCACCGGCTCGATCGGCGTGGTCGGCGGCAAGGTGGCCGTCGGCGACGCGCTCGGCAAGGTCGGCGTCCACACCGACGTCGTCAGCAAGGGCAAGAACGCCGGCTGGCTTTCCATGCATGAGCCCTTCACGCCAGGCGAGCGGGAGGCCTTTATGGGCACGATGAAGGAGGTCTATCGGCTCTTCACGTCCAAGGTTGCGGCGGGCCGCAAGCTCGATCCGGCAGTGGTCGAGAAGCTCGCCGAGGGTCGCGTGTTCACCGGCAGGCAGGCGAAGGAGAACGGGCTGGTCGATCGGTTGGGAACGCTCGATGACGCGATCGACGAGGCCAAGAAGCTCGCCGGGATTGATGCCGATGATGAGGTCGATCGGCTGCTCCTGCCCGAGCCCCGTGGCCTCTTCGATGAACTGCTCGGTTCGGCGGCGGCCGGGGGTGATCCGGTGGCCCGCATGGCGGCCGTGGCGGGAGGGCGGACGGCGCTGCACGGCCTGCTGTTGGCCCGGATCACCGGGCTTCCAGGGCTGGAATGGCTGGCGGTCGAGGCCGACGCGCTGTCGCTCGTGCTCTCCGGTCGGCCGCAACTGTTGATGCCGGTGCGGATTCGCGTGCGGTGATCGACAGTGGCGTGATCGCTGCGATCCCGAGAGTTTGATCGCGTTCACAAAGCCCCGAGCGGCAGCGAGGGGATGGGCTTCGTGGATCGACGACGGTCGCTTGCCGCTGCCACGTTCAATCCCCTCGCTCCCGCTCGGGGCTTCGTGGCGGAGTGCTTTGCTGGCGGCTGACGCCGATGCGGCTTCGCGTGCGGTGATCGTCAGGATCGTCGGCGTCGGAGTCGTTGGGCTGCCGCGAGGGCGAGTCCGATGCCAGCGAGTGCGACGACGCTCGGCTCCGGCACGACCACGAGGGTCAGGCCGCTGACGACGTCGAAATAGGCGCTGCGGCCACCGCCGAGGCCGTAGGCATTGGCAGGGCCAAAGTTGATGAGGTTGTTGGTGTTGGTCGTGGCGATGCCGTCGATGAGTGCATACGTCCCGTTGGGAGTCGCGGGCGAGAAGCCGCGGAGGTCGGAGACGCCGAAGCCGCCGAAGGTTATCGACGG
>JAGWWA010000034.1 GCA_018970605.1 Planctomycetota bacterium
TACGATCCGCATTCGCACGATCACGCATTTCGAGAAATCAGGGGGGCGACGACTTGAGGGATCGACAGTCGACGACCTTGGTCGTGGCCTGGATGTCCCCCCCGGTTCTCGAATCTGCGTGCGTGTCCAGGGATTTGGACCAGTCGGGGGCCGCAGCCCGCATGAAGGCAGTGGCTGCGGTCCGCCGGCGGAACCGCTCGGTGGCTGACACGCGGATGGCTTGCACGTGCTGACAGGTGGTTTGCACGGCGGCCCGGCCCTGACGATAGAATCCGGCGGTGCCCGAAGGTCACGGGAAACGCCGCCATGGCACGATGCCTCATCGGATGCGGCTCCAACTGGGGGCCCCGCCGGGAACAACTCGATCGAGCCGTCGAACTGCTCCGTTCCATGCCCGGTGTCACGGTTCATGCCGTGAGCCATTACCGTGAGACGACCCCCGTCGGCGGGCCGCCGGGACAGCAGTTGTTTCTCAACGGTGCCTGCCTGATCGACACCGATCTGCCGCCCCGCACGGTGCTCGAAATCCTCGCCGCCGTCGAGAAGACGCTCCACCGCGAGCGGACGGAACGCTGGGGTGCCCGCACGATCGATCTCGACCTGCTGCTCTACGACGACGTCGTGATCGACACGCCCGACCTGACGATTCCGCATCCGCGGATGGCGACGCGGCGGTTCGTACTCGAACCGGCGGCGGAGATCGCCGGCGATCTCGCCTTCCCTCCCGCGGCCTGCACCATCCGCGATCTGCTCGACAACATCTCCGCGCCGCATCCGCTCGTCGTCGTCGTCGGCGTGCCAGGCAGCGGCGCCTCCGAGGTCGCCTCCGTGGTCGCCGACGCGGTCATGGGCCGACCACTTCACGCCCCCACGGCCCTGCCCTTCGCCGACGGTGGATCGCGGAGTTCGCTCGCCCGCTGGCGACAGACGCTCGCCGCCTGGTCCGCGCCGCTCGAACGCGGCCGCTGGAGCGACGCCTCGGGCACCACGATCGCCGACTACTGGTGCGACGGCCTCGTGGCGGCCGCCGCCGACGACCTCGATGCCGACGAACTCGACGACTTCCGCGGCGACGCCGACGCCGCCGCGACGCGATCGATCACGCCCAGCGTCGCCATCATGCTCGTGGCCGATCCGGCGGCGCTCGAGGAACGGATCGCCTTCCGCGCTCGGCGATGTCGCGACCACACCGATGTGTTTGCCGACCTCGCGACCGCGGCGCTCGTCTGCGACCGGCCCGGCGACCGCGTGGCTCCCCTGCTCCAGCTCCAAGACCGCCTGCTGCGGCGTCTGCGGACGCCGGGCGTCAGGGGGCCGAAGGCGGTGATCACGATCGACGCCTCCGATCTCTCCCAGGCGGCGCTGGAATCGACGGCGGCCGTCGAGGCGATGATCTGATGGCCAGAGTCCGTGCAGACACGGCCGACGAGCCGACGATCGTCGCCGATCCGGACCGCATGCACCGCGACGTGCTCGCGGCCCGCGGCCGCGGCCGACGCGTCGGCTTCGTGCCCACGATGGGGGCGTTGCACGCCGGCCACGTGAGCCTCGTGGAGCGCGCGGCCACGGAATGCGACGACGTGGCCGTGTCGATCTTCGTGAACCCGACGCAGTTTGGCCCCGGAGAGGACTTCACCCGCTATCCTCGCAGCCTCGAGGCCGATGTCGCCGCCGTTGCAGGCCGCGGCGCGACCTGGATCTTTGCCCCACACGCCGACGCCATCTATCCGCCAGGATGCGCCACGCGGATCGTGGTGGACGGTCCGGCGCGACGCTTCGAGGGCGAACTCCGGCCGGGGCACTTCTCCGGCGTCGCGACCGTCGTCTGCCGGCTGTTCCTGGCGGTTCCCGCCGACGTGGCCTACTTCGGCGCCAAGGACTGGCAGCAGACGCTCGTCGTGAAGCGGATGGTTCGCGACCTCGGCCTGCCCGTCGAGATCGCGGTCTGTCCGACAATCCGAGAACCCGACGGCCTCGCCATGAGTTCCCGCAACGCCTACCTCTCCGGCGACGACCGCACGCGGGCTACCGCACTCCACGAAAGCCTCGTGCTCGCCGAGCGGGCCTGGCGGGCTGGCGAACCCGTCACCGCCATCGAACAGACGATGCGGAAGCACCTCGCGTCGCGGGGTGTCGCGGTCGACTACGCAGCGATCGTCGACCGAGAGTCGCTCGAGCCTCCCTCGAAGCCGCCCGCCGACGCCGTCGCGCTGGTCGCCGGCAGGCTCGGATCGACGCGACTGATCGACAACCTCCTGCTGCCGCGCCGCGGTTGATGGGGCAGCATGCGGTCGACGCTCTTTCACCTTCCGACGTCGCTCGACCTGAGTGGAGCCGAGGTGCCGCTCTTTGGCTGGGGGCTCGCGCTGGCGATCTGGGCCGCGGCCGGTGCCGTCGGCTTCGCCTGGGCCACTTCGCGTCACGGTATTGACGCCGCCATCCGATCGCTCGGGCTGCCGCTCGCCCTGGTCGCCGCCATGCTCATCTGGGTGCTGCCCGCGCTCGACGACGGTGCCGGCGTGCCGATCCGTGGCTACGGCGTGATGCTCCTGGTCGCCGCGGCCGCGGGCACGTGGCTGTCGGTCGCGCGTGGCCGACGCGTCGGATTCGACGCCGACACCATCCTCGCGCTGGGGACGGAAGTCTTCCTGTGGGGCCTCGTCGGCGCACGGCTGTTCTACGTGCTCGAATACCACGAGCAGTTCTTCGGCGCCGGCACGAGCCTCGGCGAGTCGCTCGCCCGGATCGCCAACATCGCAGGGGGTGGGCTGGTGGTCTTCGGCGCGCTCCCGACGGCGGCGTTGGCAGCCTGGCGATTCGCCGCCCGCCGGAGCCTTTCCCTCGCGCGGCTCGCCGACTGCGTCGCCCCCGGGCTGCTCCTCGGCCTGGCCATCGGCCGCGTGGGCTGCTTCCTCAACGGCTGCTGCTTCGGTGGGCCGTGCGACCTCCCCTGGGCAGTGCGGTTCCCCGAGGGCACCGCGCCAGCCGCGATCTATCCGGCAGCGGCAGGAGGTAGCGTGCCGCTCCACCCGGCCCAGCTCTACGCCGCCCTCGATGCGGCGCTGCTCGCAGCGGTCGCCGTGGCGTACACACCCCTGGCTCGCCGCGACGGCGAGGTGTTCGCGCTGGTGCTCACGCTCCATCCGATTTCCCGGATCCTGCTCGAAATCATCCGCGTCGACGAGCAGCCGGCGCTGGGCACGTCGCTGTCGATTTCGCAGCTCGTCTCGCTGGTGCTGCTCGCGCTGGCCATCGCGCTGTGGTGGTGGATCGGACGGCAGCCGCCGCGGCCGACGGGCGACACCCTTTGACGGCCGGCGGCTGGACGGCGACATTGGGACCATCCAGCCGAGGCGACCACCGTGACCGACCGAGCACACCAGCCGAATCCACCCCACGCCGCCGGTGGCGCAGCCGGTGATCCAGACGAGGTCGCCGTTGATGCCGAATGGCGGAAAATCGAGGCCGAACGGATTGCGGAAGAACGCGAGGAGGCCCGGGAGGACGAGCGCGAAGCCAACCCGCCGTCGAGGCGGTGGTCATGGGGGGCGTTTGCCGCCGCGTTGGCCGCCGGGTTGATCCTGGCCATGGCGCTCAACTGGCCGCTCAACTGGCCGGGGGTGCTGTCCCAGCGGGGCGTGCCCCCGCCCGAGGCCGACGCCCCTGCCGACGTCCCGCCCCCGGGCGACCGGGGTCCCGATCCGGCGAGGCTCGAAGAATGAGCGCCGCCGGCCAGCCGCCGGAGCCGAGCGGGCGGGCCCTCCCCGGATGTGCGACCATCCGCTGCCGGGCCAACGGGCCGCTGGTGGTGGAGTTGCCGGGCGACATCCGTCTGCGGGTGACCGATCACCTCGGAGGCGAGTTCCGGCTCCCGGACGGCAAGCCCGCCGTGGCGCTGTGTCGGTGCGGAGCAAGCCGGTCGAGGCCCTTCTGCGACGGCTCCCATCGCGAAACGGGGTTCTCGGCCGTGGAGACCGCCCCGACCCCGAAATGACCCCCGAACCAGCGGGTGGGTCTGTTCCGGCTGAGGCGTCTGTGCGGTAGACGGAACCTGTTCCCTCAAAACCACTTACGACGAGCCAGGCCCCCAAAAAACAGGTCCGGCTGGGGTGGAACGATATGGACTGGCCCGTCCAGGACCTGTAGGGTTGGTTTGCTCGGGTCGGACAAACCCCCGAAAAAGCCCCGGACGGCCCTGATGTCGAACCACCGGACCAACTTCTACCAGCGCTTCAGCGTCGGGATCATGGCGATCCTGGTGTTCCTGTTGCCCATGGTGGTGGTCGGAGCGATCAAGGCCAAGTCGAACAACCGCAACGACGTCAAAGGCTGGCTGCCGGCGGAGTACCAGGAAACCCGCACCTACCGGTTTTTCCGGCAGAACTTCCAGGGGGAGGAGTTCATCCTCGTCAGCTGGGAAGGCTGCACGATGGCCGACCCGCGGCTGGAAATGCTGGCCCGGAAGTTGCTGCCGCCCCCGGAAGAGGCCTCCCGGATCGACCGGCCCCTGTACTTCAAATCGGCCCAGACGGGCCCGCGGGCGGTCGAGCGGATGTGCCAGGAGCCGCTCAACCTCGAGCGGGAAGAGGCGGTCACCCGGCTCACCGGGGCGCTGATCGGCCCCCCTCCCGAGGGTGTTTCAGCCGGCTCGGCCGGCGACGATCTGGACCGCCGAAAAACCTGCCTCGTCCTGACGCTCGCCGACATGGCCCGGGCCAACCTCCACGGGGCGATCGACGAGATCCGCAAGGTGGCCACGGCCGAGTGCGGCATCCCCGACTCGGCGATCCACATGGGCGGCCCGCCGGTCGACAACGTCTCGATCGACAAGGCCGGCCAGACGAGCGTGACCATCCTCTTCGGCCTGTCCCTGGTCGTAGGCTTCTTCGTCAGCTGGTTCAGCCTCAAGAGCAAGACGCTCGTGGCGATGGTGATCGCCTCCGGCGTCTACAGCATGTTCGCGAGCCTGGCGCTCGTCTGGTACTCGGGGTATCCCGTCGATGCGATCCTGCTGACCATGCCCTCGCTGGTCTACGTCGCCACCACCAGCGGTGCAATCCACCTGGCCAACTACTATCGCGACCAGCTCGCCGAAACCGGCGTGCAGGAGGGCGCGGCCGGCCGCGCCGTGCACCACGCCCTGCTGCCCCTGTCGCTCGCCACGGGCACCACGGCGGTGGGCCTGGCCACACTTGCGGTCAGCGAACTGGTGCCGATCCGCATGTTCGGCATCTTCTCCGCTGCCGGCGTCCTGGTGAGCTTCCTGATCCTCGTCACCTTCATGCCGGCGGCACTCGAGCTGTTCCCGCCCAAGCTGCGGATCGGCAAGCTCGCCGACGACGAGCAGGCCGCCGGCTGGAAGCCGATCGAGTCGAGCCGCTGGTGGTCCGTCGGCCAGTGGATCACGCAGCATCACGCCCTCGCCACGGCGGCCTGCCTGCTGCTGATGGCGGTCGTCGGCTACGGCATGACCCGCGTGGAGAGCAGCGTGCAGTTGATGCGGCTCTTCTCCCGCAAGGCCCAGATCCGCACCGACTACGCCTGGCTCGAGAGCCACCTCGGACCGCTGGTGCCGATGGAGATCCTGGTGCGGATCGACGAGAAGTGCCCGCTGAACTTCCTCGAGCGGATGGAACTCGTGGACGAGATCCAACGGGAAATCGGCGTGCTCGACGAGGTGGGCAGTTCGCTCTCGACCGTCACGTTCGGCCGCAGCCTTGACATGGCCGACGGCGGCGAGGGCTTGCGGGCGAAGCTCGCCCGCAGCACCCTCAACAAGGCGCTGGTGCGGCACCGTGACGAGTTTCTCGCGGGCGACTACCTCCGCGAGGCCACGACCACCGCCGCCGATGGCAGCCGACACACGCAGGAACTCTGGCGGATCAGCGCCCGCGTCAGCGCCATCCAGGAAGTCGACTACGCCCTCTTCAAGGCCGATCTGCAGAAGAAGATCGATCCCGTGCTGGCCCGGCTCGACGCCGAGGGCGTCGATGGCGTCGCCGTCGACTACACGGGCCTCGTGCCGCTCGTCTACAAGGCGCAGCATTCGCTGCTCGAGAACCTCAAGATCGGCTTCGTGTTCGACTTCGCGATCATCGTGGCGGTGATGATCCTGCTCTGCCGCGCCTTCTCGGCGGGCCTCGTGCTGTTGCTCCCCGCGGCTTTCCCGGCGATCCTCGTATTCGGCGGGATGGGCTGGGGCAACGCGCTGGCCAAGTGGCTCCATGCCGGCAACGTGTTCATCGACATCGGCACCGTGATGGCCCCGAGCGTCGCCCTGGGCGTGACGGTGGACGACGTCGTCCACTTCATGCTCTGGTTCCGGCGTGGCATCGCCGACGGGCTCGACCGCAAGCAGGCGACGATGCTCGCCTACAAGGGCTGCGCGCGGGCGATGTATCAGAGCTGGGGCGTGATCGGCATCGGCCTGTCGGTGTTTTCGCTGTCGCCCTTCGGGCCCACGCAGCGGTTCGGGCACATGATGCTGGCGATGCTCACGATCGCCCTGGTCGGCAACCTCGTCCTGATGCCCGCGCTCCTCTCCGGCCCGCTGGGCGCCGTATTCGCCTGGAGCGTGCAGCGAATCGAACGCAAGAAGGCCGCCAAGGAAGGAAAGCGACGCGTGATCACCGACCCCGGCAGCGACGCGATCCCGGCGCCTCACGTGACACCGGGTCCGGCCAAGCAGGTCGTGCACGCCTGACGCCCGGCCGCGGACGCGGTGGTAGAGTTGGGGCATGACGACTCCCGCCGCCCCCGACGCTCCTCCGCTCGCCGGCCTCCCCACGGCGACGGTCGTGCTCAAGCCGAAGCGGGCCCGCCCGTTCTTCGGCCGCCACCCCTGGGTGCTCGACTCCGCCGTCGCGAAGGTCGATGGGAGCCCGGCCGATGGCGACGTGGTTGACCTGGCCACCCACGACGGCCACTTCGTGGCCCGTGGCCTCTGGAACTCGCAGAGCCGGATCCGCGTACGCCTGTATGCGTTCGACGCCGTCACGAAGCTCGACGACGCCTTCTGGCATGCCCGGGTCGCCGCGGCGGTGGCCCTGCGTCGCCACCTCGGGCTCAACGACCCCGCCGGTGCAGCCCGCCTGGTGAACAGCGAGGGCGACGACCTCTCCGGCCTGATCGTCGATCGCTACGGCGACTCCCTGGCCGTGCAGGTGACGGCGCTGGCGATCGCGACCAGGCTCGAGACGATCTGCGATGCCCTGGTGGCGGCCGTATCACCGAAGAGCATCCTGCTGCGGGGTGCCGAGCGGGGCCTGGCCAAGCTCGAAGGTCTCGCGCTGCCCGACCGGGTGATCCGCGGATCGGCTCCCCAAGGACCGATCTTCGTGCACGAGCACGGCCTGAAATTCGGCGTCGATCTCACCGAAGGACAGAAGACCGGCTATTACCTCGACCAGCGGGACAATCGCCAGGCGGCCGCCCGCCACGCCCGCGGTCGGCGCGTGCTCGATATGTTCTGCTATTCCGGCGGCTTCGCCGTGGCCTGCGCCGTGTCGGGCGGTGCGCGAAGCGTGTTGGCGGTCGACGCGAGCGACAAGGCGGCGGCGTTGGCTCGGGCCAATGCCGACCTGAACGGCGCCGCGAACGTGACCGTCGAGGCGGCGGACGCCTTCGAGAAACTCGACGCCCTCGCCGCAGCGGGCGAGCGGTTCGGGATGATCGTGCTCGATCCGCCCAAGTTCGCCCGCAGCCGGGCGACGGCCGACGACGCCCTGCGGGCCTACCATCGCATCAACCGCGTGGCCGTCGGCCTGCTGGAGCCAGGCGGCATCCTCGTGACCTGCTCCTGCTCGGGCTCCGTGACCCGCGACGATTTCCATCAGATGCTCTCCGGCGTCGCCCAGCGGTCGGGCAGGCCGATCCAGATCCTCGAGAGCCGCGGGGCCGCCGCCGACCATCCGGTGAGCGCCAGCTGCCTCGAGGGCGAATACCTCACCTGCGTGATCGCCCGCGTGGCGTGACCGCCGTGCTTCCGAGCGGACTTGGTTTCCGAGCAGGCCTGCGTCCACGCGGCCGACGTCAGGGGATCTCGAACCGGAAGAGCTGCTCACCGCACCGAAAGTGGCAATATGGCGTGAGGGTCACTTCCGTCGTCGAGACCCAGACGCCGTTGCGGGTCGTCTCCGCCACGATGAGCCACGTTCCGTCGCGCTGCCGCTCGAGCTGCGCGTGACGGTTGGCGACCAATGGATCGTCGAGTTCGAGATCGGCGCCACCGCCCGTCCTCCCGATCGACACCGAATCGCTTCGCAGCGGCACCTCCAGGCCTGGGCCACGCTGGGTGGCCTCTGCGAGCACGGGCCAGACGGTCGGCGGCAGCGACGCGGAGTCGAACAGCGTGGCCGCCGATGACGAAGCTCCGTGGCGGGCCAGGAGCGGGTTCCGCAGCCGAAAGCGGCGGGATCCGAGGATCACGATCGCCTCGGCGTGAAACACGGCCCGCGCGGCGCGGACGAACGTGCCGTTGACGCTGCCAAGATCGACCAGATGCCATCGGAAGCTCCCCTTCCACGGCACCCGCCGGATCTCCGCGTGCATGCCGGAAATCGCCGGATCATTCGGGAGAACCAGGTCTCCGGACGTGCGGCCGATCGTGAACGTCTCGCCCCGCAGCCGGATCGCTTCCCCCTGCTGCGAGCCGTCGTCGAGCACGGTCAGCACCGGCACGGGGGGACGGAGGATGGGGCGAAAATCCTGCGCATCCTCCCGCGAATACACCGCGGCTGCCGGCGACGCGTCGCCACCGAGAATCCACCTCAGGGCGCGACGGTCCTCCATCTCCGGAGGCGGATGGTCGCCTGGCGATCGCTCGCGTTCGTGGTCGTCAGCCATCGCAACACCCTTTCCTGTCGTCGTTCATTCCAGCACAGTCTACGCCGTCCCCCTCGGCTTGGCGGTTGAGTTCCGCCGGTTTACGATGTTCGACGGGCAAGGTGGAGATCCGCACGGCAAGGCTCCATCCCATGCAGCGTTCCCAGTTTGGTCCGTATCGCGTCGTCCGCCTTCTCGGGCAGGGCGGAATGGGGACGGTCTACGAGGCCATCGACCCTGCCACCGGTCGGACGGTCGCCGTGAAAACCCTGCCGCTCCACCTCGCCAACGACGAGGGCGTCCGGCGGCGGTTCCAGTCGGAAATCGACACGCTGATGACGCTCCGTCATCCTGGCATCGCCCGCATGATCGGATTCGGCGATCAGGAAGGCGTGCCGTTTTTCGCGATGGAGTTCGTCCAGGGGCAGACGCTCGAGCAACTGCTCCGCGCCGGCAGGAGGTTCACGTGGCATGAGACCACCATGGTGGCCCTGGAGATCGTCCGCGTGCTCAAGTCGGCGCACGACCAGGGCGTGGTCCACCGCGATCTCAAACCTGCCAACCTGATGTTTCCGCCGGCGGCCGGGGGTGGATTCCACGTCAAGCTCACCGACTTTGGCATCGCCAAGCTCTTTGGCGAGACGGGGCACACCCGGTCCGGCATGGTGATCGGCACGCCGGAATACATGTCGCCGGAACAGGCCACGGGGCTCACCGTCGATCAGCGTGCCGATCTCTACAGCCTCGGCCTCGTGATGTTCGCCATGCTCGCCGGCAGGCCTCCGTTTCAGGGATCGGTCGCGGAGGTTGTGGACTGCCAGCGTTCGCGCCAGCCTCCCCGGATCTCGACGGTCGTGCCCGATGTGCCGAAACCACTCGACGACCTGATCGACCGGCTGCTCGACAAGTCCGCCACGGGCCGCCCGGCCAACGCCACCATCGTGGGGCGAATGCTCGCCGAGATCGCAGCCTCGCCGCGGCCGACCGGAGCCCAGCCGCCGCGCGTCCCGAGCCAGACGCTCGCCGACACCGACCGGATCTCAGGGCTTCCCGATCGCCTGGCTCCGACGGTTGCCATGCACCAGTCGCCGGATCGGCACGCCGAGACCCTCGCCACCGATGCCGCGGGCCGAGAGCAGCCACCCCGCGGGACGACGGGGGCGAGCTGGTCCGCCGAAGCTCCCTCCACCTTCACCACCGTCGAAGCGGCCGCCCGCGCGGCCCGCGAGCGGCAGGCAGCCGCAGCCGGCCTGCGGTCGGCCCTCATGATGCTGGCGTCGTTTGCCACGATCACCGCAATCTCGACCGCGGGATGGTGGCTCTTCCTGAGGCCATGGCCGTGGCCCGACCCCGACGCGGAGCAACGCCGCTACGAGCGGATCGTCACGATGCTCGGCGACCCCGATGACCTTGGGGATCCCTGTCGCGAAGTGAAGGCCTTTCTCGACCAATACCCCACGGGCCGGTTCGCAGGCGATGTCAGGGATCTGGGTCGCGAGGTCGCGCTCGACCGGCTGCACCGCCTGTCGCGACATCGGTTTCCAACCTATTCCCCGAAGTCTCCGGAAGAACGCGCCTACCTGGAGGCGATTCGACTCTCCGAATCCGACCCCCGAACAGCGATCGGGAAGCTCCGCGGCATGCTGGCAGACGACGCGGACCGTGGGAACATCGGCGGAGACACGAACGACCCCTGTGCCGCGGTGGAGAGCCCGGATCCGGCCACATGGCGGGAGCTGGCCCGCCGGCAACTCGAAATCGTCGCTCAGATCGTGAACCGCGAGGATGCCACCAAACGAAAGGAGGCTCTCACCGACAGGGACCGGGCGAACGCCATCCTGGCGCAGGCCGCCGCCTACCAGCGTGATGTGGAGACCACGACCGATGCCCCCCGCCGGGTCGTCGCCTTGACCCGCCGCCACCAGATGCTCGAGGAACTGGTCGAAACCTACGCCGACAAGCCGCACTGTGCCGAACAGGTCGACGAGGCAAGGCGGCTCCTCGCCGCCGACCGCTGATACGCGCCGCACGTGACCCTTCGGCATCCTCCCAGCCCCGGCCCACGCGAGATTCAGCCGTACCGCTCACACGGTGACGCTTCCCGGATCAGGAAGCCCAATCCCGTGAGCGATGGGGGCAGGCGCGAGGATCACGTATGACCCGTATGACGTGCGCGGCGGCATGCCGCCGCCATCGCCAGCAACGCCCCGCAGGCCAGCGGACCCGCCGCGGGCTCCGGTACGGCCGCCACGGGAGCGGTGCCGACCGCGGCCGCCGCGTTGTAGGGCCCAGCGTCGAACAAGCCCGTCGAGAGGAAGTCAGCCGCGTCGAGGATGTCGACGACGCCGTCATAGCCGAAATCACCCTCGTTCCAGGTGGCAGGCGTGCCCGAGTCGAACTTCCCGCCGGCCAGGAAGTTCGCCCCGTCCAGGATGTCGACCTGGCCGTCGATGTTGGTATCGCCGGGGGCTGAATAGGCAAAGGCCACGGAGCCATCGCCATTGTCGAGCCAGCCGATCGCCCGTGGGATGCTCACGGCCACGTCGGCCGCCACCGCAGAGGAACTGATCCCGCGGGTGCCGTTCCAGGTGCCGTCGCCTCGGCCGTCGAGGATCGCCGCCACCATCCCGGCCGCCGAGAGTCCGCTCGCCACCGTGACCGACCCGGTGCCGACATCGACGAGCCCGCCGGCGTTGGCGACGAGACCGGGCAGTGTCGTCGCCAGTCGCGGAGCAATCGTAAGCGTGCCTCCGGAGAGTGGAACGATGGTGCCCGTGCCGGTCTGACCGTCGGCGGTGAGCCTCAGCACGCCCCCCTCGATCCGCGTCGGACCGGCGTAGGTGTTGCTGCCCGACAGCGTGAGGCTTCCCGAGCCCGCCTTCACGACGCCGCCTGAGCCGCTGATCGTGCCCGAGAAGGTCACGGTGCCGCTGCGATCGATCACGACCGTACCGTCGTTGACGATGGGCCCCGGCACCCAACCGGTGGTGCCACCGGCACCGATGGCCAGCGTGCCCCCCGCCACCAGCGTGCCTCCGGCATAGCTGCTCGAGCCCGTCAGAGTGAGCCGGCCTCCACGGAGCGTCAGCCCGCCACCGCCGCCGATCTGATTGGCAAAGGCGCCACCATAGTCGTCACTGCGGTCGAAGGCGATGGTCGCGCCGCTCGACACGGTGATCGCCACCGGCGATCCGACGAGGCCGGACGTGCCGCCGGAACCAACCTGGAGCGTGCCCTCCTCGACGTACACGGTCCCGGCGGCGAAGGCGGCTGCCTGATCGACCACCAGCGTGCCGCCTCCCTTCTTGGCGACCGGCACCAGACCCGTGAGCGAGCTCGTCGGGGTGGCGGTACCGCTCGACACCGTCCGCACGTCCACGTTGAGGTCGAAGATCGAGACGGTGCGGTTCTGGAAATCCATCACGGCCAGCGTCTTGGTCGTGCGGTCGTAGCCGAAGTCGTACCAGCCGTTGCCTTTCGCGGGGGTCGATCCGAACAGCAGGTTCCAGGTGACCGGCACCGTCGCTCCCGTCGTGGCGACGACCTGGTTGGCCGTGGTGAATGCGGTCGATCCTTCCGTGGTGCCGACGGGGCGGCTGTTCCAGATCACGGCGTTGCCCGCGAACGACCCGGCCGGATCGACCAGGCCCGACATGAAGGCGAGGTTCTGCCCCGCCATCCCCACCCCGTTGTTGGCATTGTTGACGAGAAACTGCTGAGCGTTGCCTGAGATCGCGTTGGTGCCGGTACGAATCCCGTAGGCTACGTTGTTGGCGTTTCGGGAGTAGATGTCGCCCGTCGCCGGATCGAAATCGACGTCCCGCCACTCCGTATTGGCAGGCGCGGTGTTGATGACCATGCCCGGTACGGCCGAGCCGGTCAGGCCGTAAACGGTGGTGCCGGTCGCCACGTCGAGAATCGGCCGGCGGCCCGAGGAGTAGACGAGCCCCGTCACGCCGGCTCCACCCTGACTCACGCCGCTCACGATGTAGCCGGGATCGAAGGCCGCACCTCCCATCTGCCGGCCGCTGAGGCTGCCAGTCCAGATCACGCCACCGGTGACGGTGCTCAAGGCCTGCATGCCGTCGGTCGTGGCCGGCGTGGTCGTGCCGTTGTCCCAGGCCGAAGCCAACACGGTGCCGCTCACCGCCAGGCCCGTGAAACCGCGGCCGTTGGCCGTGTTCGACCGCGTGCCGAACGCCGCGGTGAACGTGGGGACGACTCCCAGGCCCGGCGTGGCGAGGGGATTGGTGATGCCGGTGATCGCGGTTCGGCTCGTCGACCCCGACGCGTTGACACCGGCGACGTAGACGGTCGAACCGGTCCAGGCGATGGTCGATGGATTCGCGCCGATGAACTGCGGGTTGCCGCCGTTGGCCGTGCTGGCGATGTTCAGCCGCACCCGCTCGTAGACCGAGAGCGACTGGGCCATGGCCGTGTCGGCCGCGAAAGCAACCCCGACCAGCACGAGCATCGAGCCGTTCAAAACGAACCGTCCCATGGCAGACCTCCGAAGCGTCGAACCCGCACCGCGAGGCCCAGCAACAGCCCCGCCCAGTGCCTCGGAATAGTATATGCCGACGGGCGGTCAGATGCGACGCAGTCGCGTGAACTCGTCGATGGTGACGGTCGTCAACTCGCCGTCGTCGCGGGCGAGGATCAGAACGTCGCTGTAGACCTTGTCGTCCGCGTTGCGGCGAAAGTGCAGCCCGTGCCTCCGTCGCTCACGGCGGAGGACCTTCCCGGTGGTCTTCGTCGTCCAGGTGGCCGACGAGCCGACCTGCACCCCGTGGATGACCTCCACCGCGTCGCCGGGCTGGAGCAGCTCGTACAGGCTGCGGGCCTCATATTCCTCAGGCGTCATGGATCACACTTCCTTGGATTCGATCCACTTCATCATCTTGCGGAGACGGCGGCCGGTCTCCGTGAGCTTGTGCTCCCGCTCGCGGCGGCGGGTGCTCTTGAACATCGCGGCGCCGCCGCGGTTCTCGAGGATCCAGTCGCGGGCGAACTCGCCCGAACGGATCTCCTCGAGGATCTTCTTCATCTCCTTGCGGGTCTCCTCGGTGATGATCCGCCGGCCGCGGGTGTAGTCGCCATACTCGGCCGTGTTCGACACGCTATATCGCATGTACTCCAGGCCGCCCTGGTAGAAGAGATCCACGATCAGCTTCATCTCGTGAAGGCACTCGAAGTAGGCCATCTCCGGCTGGTAGCCGGCCTCGACGAGCGTATCGAAGCCCGCCTTGATCAGTTCCGAGACGCCTCCGCAGAGCACGGCCTGCTCGCCAAAGAGATCGGTCTCGGTTTCCTCGGCGATCGTCGTCTCGATCACGCCGCCACGGGTGCCGCCGATGCCCTTGGCGTAGGCGAGACCGATCTTCTTCGTCTCGGGGCTGGCGTTGGGGCCCAGGGCAATCAGGCAGGGCACGCCGCCCCCCTTCACGTATTCGCTGCGAACGAGATGACCAGGGCCCTTGGGGGCGACGAGCAGGATGTCGTGGCCTGCTGGAGGCTCGACCTGCCCGAAGTGGAAGTTGAAGCCATGGCTGGCCATCAGCACGGCGCCCTTCTTGAGGTTGGGCTTGATCGAGGCCTTGTAGACGTCGCCCTGGAGTTCGTCGGGCAGGAGGATGTTGATCACGTCGGCCTGCTTGACGGCGTCTTCGACGCTCATCGGCTCGAAGCCGTGCTTCTTGGCGAGGTCGTAGTTGGGACCGCCCGGACGCTGGGCGACGACCACCTTCAGCCCGCTGTCGCGGAGATTCTGCGCCTGCGCGTGGCCCTGTGAGCCATAGCCGATGATGGCGATGGTCTTGCCCTCGAGGGCCTTGAGGTCGGCGTCGGCGTCGTAATAGATCGTGGCGGCCAAGGGATCGCTCCGGAGGTGGTGGTGCGGACGGGTATGCAGACGTGAATCGTGGATCGCAACGGGAACGAGGTCAGGCGAGCGACTCGCCCGGAGCCGCATCCGCGGCACGGGCGCCGTCGGCGGCCTCGGTGAGTTCGCGGGTCGGCGGGCTTCCCCGGACCATCGCGATCCGGCCGGTCCGGACGAGTTCCAGGATGCCCTTGGGACGCATGAGTTCGATGAAGCCCTCGAGCTTCTTCTCGGTACCCGAGATCTCGACGATCACGCTGTCGGCGGCGACGTCGACGATCCGGCCGCGAAAGATCTCGGCAAG
Organism: Planctomycetota bacterium; assembly: GCA_018970605.1. Lineage (GTDB taxonomy): Bacteria > Planctomycetota > Planctomycetia > Pirellulales > UBA1268 > QWPN01. The sequence goes on from JAGWWA010000034.1 coordinate 15,009, forward strand.
TTCCTTGACCTCGGTGCGTGCCGGGCCCGGCACGGCCGCGATCTTGATGAGCATCAGGTCCCGCTCCACGTAGTTGCGGCTGCTGATGTCGTCGACCCGAACGACGGTGACGATCTTCTCGAGCTGACGGCGGACCTGATCGAGCACCCGATCGTCGCCGCGCAGCACGAACGTCATCCGCGAGAACCGCGGGTCTTCGGTCTCGCCGACGGCGAGGCTGTCGATGTTGTAGCCCCGGGAGGCCAGCATGCCCGATACGTGGGCGAGCACGCCGGGCACGTTCTGGACGGTGGCGGAGAGGACGTGACGCATGGGTGGCTCGCGACGGATTCCGAACCGGGACGGGCAGGCGGGTCGGCGGACGGAGCCGTCGCTGCGGGGCAGGGCGGAGTCTAGTAAGCCGAAACCCACGCATTCAAGCCTCGCTCGGCCGGCAGGGGCCTTACGGGCCCCGGAACCCCCCTCCGGACCGCCGGCCGTCGACGCACGTTGACATGGGCCGAAAAAAGCCGATAGTTTGCGGTGCTCCGCACCGTGCGGTCCCCATCCCTGTTTTCCGTCCCCGCGATCCCAGCGAGCGTGCAAGCGTGTCGAACGTTTTGGCCCAGGAACTGATCGAAGCCGGCGTCCACTTTGGCCATCGCGCCAGCCGGTGGAACCCGAAGATGCGGCCCTACATCCATGGCCGCCGCAACCTCATCCACATCATCGACGTCCGCGAGACCATCCGCGGTCTGCTCCGTGCCAAGAAATACCTCAAGCAGGTCTCCTCGACCGGCAGCCTGATCCTCTTCGTCGGCACGAAGCGGCAGGGCGCCGAGGCGGTGGCCCGAGAGGCGGCCCGCTGCGGCATGCCCTACGTCAGCGACCGCTGGCTCGGCGGCACGCTCACGAACTTCCGCACCATCCGCAATCGGCTCGCCCGCCTCGAGGAACTCGAGGCGCTGATCCCGTCGGAGGCGTTCGGCTCCTATTCGAAGAAGATGCAGTCGTCGCTCCGTCGCGAGCACCGCAAGATGCTGCGGAATCTCGGCGGCATCCGCACGCTGTCGCGGCTCCCCGAGTGCCTCGTGGTGTTCGATCCCAAGAAGGAAAAGAACGCGGTCAACGAGGCTCGGAAGATGGGCATCACCACCGTGGCGCTCATCGACACCGACTGCGATCCCGACCTGGTCGACCTGCCAATCCCGGGCAACGACGACTCGATCCGATCGATCGAGCTGGTCGCCGCTCGCCTGGCCGATGCGATCCTCGAGGGCAAGTCGCAGTCGGCGACCGAGGCCCAGGTGTCGGCCGAGGGGGCTGAGGGCGAGGGCGAGGGCAAGCCGAAGCCCAAGGCCCGTCCCATGGTCGCCAAGCGGTCGGTGCCGCAGAAGCCCAAGGCCTGACCAGCCTTCGATCCACCCCTGGCCGTCGTCCGGGTGAGACCCCGAACGACCTCCAGCGAGCGGGCAGCCGCCGGTGGCGGACGCCCGTCAGAGCAACGCCTTTCGTTCCCGAACCACGTTCAGGAGATTCTTCGATGGCTGAGATCACCGCCGCCGCCGTGATGGCCCTGAGAGAGAAGACCGGACTGCCGATGATGGAGTGCAAGAAGGCGCTCACGGAGTGCGGCGGCAACACCGACCAGGCCGTCGAATGGCTGCGAAAGCAGGGCATCAAGACCCAGTCGATGCGGGCCGACCGCGAGACCTCCTGCGGCCGCCTCGCCGTCTATGCCGACCCCGCCAAGGGCGTGGGCACCATCATCGAGTTCAAGTGCGAGAGCCCGCCGGTCGCCGGCAGCCAGGACTTCAAGGATCTCGCCAACGACATCGCCAAGACGCTCGCCCTCGGGCCAGGTGCCGCCACGCCAGCCGATCTCCTCGCCCAAAAGAGCCTCTCGCATCCCGACCGAACGCTCGGGGAACTCAAGGACGACCTGTTCAACCGCATGCGGGAAGTGTTCGAACTCTCGCGCATCAAGCGGATCGACGGGGCCTGCGGCGGCTACGCCCACCACGACGGCTCGAAGGCCGCGCTGATCGAGATCACCGGCAACGTCTCCGGGCCGCAGGCGGCCGAGGTGGCGAAGGATGTCGCCATGCACGTGGTGGCCCTCGCTCCGCAGGCGATCCGCAAGGAAGATCTCGACCCGGCGGTCGTCGAGAAGGAGCGGGAGATCCTCTCCGAGGCGGCCCGCAAGGAGGGCAAGCCCGAGAACATCATCGCCAAGATGATCGAAGGCCGGCTGCGGAACTTCTTCAGCCAGTGCGTGCTCCTCGAGCAGCCGTTCGTGAAGGACGACAAGCAAACGGTCGGCCAGCTGGCGAAGGCGGCCGGGCTCGAGGTGAAGTCGGTGGAGAACTGGAAGTTGGGCGGCTGACGAGGCGGCATCGATTCCGCCCGTTGCAGCGAACCGTCGGCCGCTGAACGTTCCCGGGCCGCCACGGATTGCAGGCGGAACGAAGATCGAGGTGTGCTGTGAGTACCCCGAGCGACGCGACCTCCTACAAACGCGTGCTCCTCAAGCTCTCGGGCGAAAGCTTCGCCAGGCAGGGCGAGCGGGGCATCTCGATGGACGAGGTGGTCCACATCGCCCGCCAGACGGTGCAGGCGGCATCGAAGGGCACCCAGCTTGCCATCGTCATCGGCGGCGGCAACATCCTCCGCGGGGGCTCGTTCACGGCCGGCAACGCCGCGATCCAGGAGGCGACGGCCCATTACATGGGCATGCTCGCCACCGTGATCAACGGCCTCGCCCTGCAGGACGCGCTGGAGAGTCTCGGCGCCCAGACGCGATTGATGACCGCGATCCGCATGGACGGCGTGGCCGAGCCCTACATCCGCCGTCGCGCCCGACGCCACCTCGAGAAGGGGCGGATCGTGATCCTCGCGGCGGGGACCGGCAGCCCCTACGTGACCACCGACACCGCCGCCGCCCAGCGGGCCCTCGAACTCGGCGCCGACATCCTCATGAAGGCCACGCGGGTCGACGGCGTGTACTCGGACGATCCCGAGAAGAATCCCCACGCCGTCCTCTACAACGAACTCACCTACCAGCAGGTGATCCAGCAGAACCTGCGGGTCATGGACGGCACGGCGATCTCGCAGTGCATGGAGCACGGGATGCCGATCCTGGTGTTCAACTACCGCCGCGAAGGCACCATCGAGCGGGCGGTCGCAGGCGAGCGGCTCGGCACGATCGTCGGCCAGCGGTCGTAGCTACCCGCACCGCACACGCGAGCGTCCGGCGACGGGCGTGGGCAGTCGCGAGCGGCGCCACGGAGCCAGCATGCCCCCATCGCTTACGCGATTGGGCTTCCTGATGCAGGCAGCGATCAGACAGCGAGGGGCTGCCCGTGCCCGGGAGCCGGCGTTGCTGACGAGCGAAGCCATGGATGGCGGAGCGAAGTCAGCATCGAGCGAGCGGAGGCCCCGGAGGGCCGCAGCAAGCGTCCGGCGACGGGCGTGGGCAGCCCCGAGCGGCGCCACGGAGCCAGCATGCCCCCATCGCTCACGCGATTGGGCTTCCTGATGCAGGCAGCGATGCAGACAGCGAGGGGCTGCCCGTGCCAATCGAGCAACGTCCGATCATGTGTGAGCCACATGCGGACGGCGTATACTCCGGGCATCCGCGAAACCAGGAGCTCCGCCGATGCCGCTCGACGACATTCTGCTCGACGCCGAAGAACGCATGGAGAAGGCGGTGGACGTGTTCCGCCACTCCCTCACCGGCATCCGCACCGGCCGGGCCAATCCCGGCCTCGTCGACACCCTCCGCGTGGAAGTCTACGGCTCGCCCACGCCGATCAAGGCGCTGGCCAGCGTCGGTGCTCCCGAGCCCAACCAGATCGTCGTCCGCCCCTTCGACCCCGGCACGATCAAGGACATCGAGAAGGCGATCCAGGCGAGTGACCTCGGGCTCAACCCGCAGAGCGACGGCCGCCTGATCCGGATCGTGATTCCGCCGCTCTCGGCCGACGTCCGCAAGAAGATGTCGGCCCGAATTCGGGAACTTGCCGAAGAGGCGAAGGTCGCGATCCGCAACGTCCGCCGCGACGCCAACAAAGCGGCCGACACCGAGAAGGGGGACGGCGGCCTCACCGAGGACGACTGTGACCGCTGCAAGGAAGACGTCCAGGAGTTGACAAAGAAGTACGAGGGCAGCGTCGGCGACCTCGCCAGGACGAAGGAAGCCGAGGTCATGGAGCAGTGAGCCGCCACGGGTCGGCGCGAGGCCGACGATGATCGAGGTCCGTGATCTGGTGAAGGAATACCGTGCGGGCGGCGGAAAGACCGTGCGGGCCGTCGATGGCGTTTCGTTTCATGTGGCCGACGGCGAAATGGTCGGCCTGCTCGGCGGAAACGGCGCCGGCAAAACCACCACGATGCGAATCGTGGCGACGCTGCTCACCCCGACGTCGGGCATGGCACGGGTCGCGGGCCACGACGTTCGCACCGACCCGATCGGCGTCCGCCGCAGCCTCGGCTACCTGTCGGCCACGACCGGCGTCCCCGACCGGCTTTCTCCCCGCGAGGTTCTCGATTCGTCCGGCCGCCTGCATGGCATCGACATGCGGCTGCTGTCAGACCGGATCACCGCCCTCACCGAATCGCTCGACCTTGGAGGCTTTCTCGACCGCCCCTGCGGTCGACTCTCGTCGGGCCAGCGTCAGCGTGTTTCGCTGGCGCGGGCGCTGGTCCACGACCCACCGGCGCTGGTCCTCGACGAGCCCACCAGCACCCTCGACGTCGTCGGGGCCCGCGACCTGTTCGCCATGCTGCAGCGCCTGCGATCCGATGGCCGCACGATCCTCGTCTCGACCCATCGGCTCCACGAGATCGAACACCGCTGCGACCGGTTCGTCATCATCGACGCCGGCCGGATCATCGCCTCGGGAACCCGCGCCGAACTGGTCGCCGGCCTGCCGGGAGGCCTCGAGCAGGCCTTCTTCGCCACGATCGGCGGAGGTGCCACGTGAGCTTCCCGCATCCGACCGGCGGGTGGCCGGCCCGGCTGGCGATCGCCCGCCGCGACCTGCTGGAGTTCGTCCGCGACCGACGGGCGCTGTTCATCACGCTGGTGATGCCGATGGCGATGTATCCGCTGCTGGCGCTCTCGAGCACGCTGGGCATCCGCACCGCCATCCTGGAACTCGACCGCCGGCAGGAGTCGCAGCAGCTCGACTTCGTCTTCTCGGGCGACGACGCCGAGCCCCTCGCGATCCGGATCGGCAGGCTCGCCAACCGTGAGGAGGGATCGCCCGAGGGCTGGCCCGAGACGGTCACGGTCCGGGTGGTCGATCAAGCATCCGCGCAGTCGCTCATCGACGAGGGAGCGGCCGATGCCTGGATCGATGTGCCCGACGACAGCCTCGCGAAACTCGACGGCGCCGGCACGCTGCCGCTCGACGTGCGGCTCTCGACCTCCCGGCCGCTCCATCGCCGGGTGAAGGAGAACGTGCTGGCCGTGATGCGGGGGCTCGCCGACGAGGCCCGCCTCGCCCGGCTCCGCCGAGCCGGCCTGCCGACGAGCCTGATCGAGCCGCTGCGGATCGACTTCACCGGTGACGTCCCGCAGGGCTCGGCGGCGGCGCTCCGCGACATCCTGCCGGCGGTGACGGCCGCGGTGCTCGTGCTGCTCGCCCTGCTCACGGCGACCGGCGCCTTCTACCCGGCGATCGACGCCATCGCCGGTGAGAAGGAACGCGGCACGATCGAGACGTTGCTCATCGCCCCGTGCCCGATGTTCGACGTCGTGGTCGGCAAGTTTCTGGCCGTGTTCGCGGTGACCATCGCCACGCTCGCGGCGAATGCGATCTCGATCGTCCTCACCTCCACCGTGCTCGGCCGCTTCCTGCCGGGCGGGATCGCCGACACCCTCAGGGCAGGCGACCTGGCCGCCTGCGGGCTGCTCACCCTCGTCGCCTTTGTGGGGCTCGCGGCGGTCGCGGCGGCGCTGTGCCTCACGGTCACGGCGGCCGCAAAGAGCGCCAAGGAGGCCCAGAACACGCTCACTCCCGTCGTGATGCTGATCGCCGCTCTGGCGGGCGCCGCGCTCCTGCCCGGAGCCGAGGGACGCCGCTGGCTGCCGGCCGTGCCGTTCGCCGGCCACGTCGCCGTGGCGAAGTCGATGCTCTCGACCTTCGGAGGCTGGGGCGAAGACGGCCGCTCACAGGCCGCGACCACCGCACAGCACGCGGCCGCGATTCCCGTGGCGCTCGCGATCTCGGTCGTCTCGTCCTTCGCCATCACCTGGCTGCTGCTCTGGGTGACGGCGCAGCTCGTCGCCAACGAGGAGATCCTTTTCCGGGGCCCGGAGGAGGCGACGCGGGGATTTCGGAGGCCGCCCCGCCGCGGCATCCCGACGGTCTGGCAGGGCTGTGCCGCCGTGGCCGTGGGGTTCGCGGCGCTCTGGTATGCCCAGGGGCTCGCGCCGCGGGAGTTCGTTCCGGCGTTGATCGTCCAGCAGGCGGTGGCCGTGCTCATCCCGCTCACGGCCGTCGCCTGGTGGCAACGAGTCGATGCCCGCGAGACGTTCGCCCTGCGCCGGCCCGGAACGCCGTGGCCGCGCACGGCTGCCGCGATCGTCGGCGCAGCCCTGATCGGCGGCGGCCTGTTCGTCGTCGGTGCCGCCGCGGCGCTGGCCACGTGGCGGGGCGACGTCTCGCCCGAAGCGAAGCAGTTTGCGGCGCAGCTCGTCGACCTCGTTCGCGGAGGCCCGACCGTGGTGGCCGTGCTGCTTCTCGCCGTGATGCCGGCGGTCTGCGAGGAGCTGTTCTTTCGCGGCTGGGTGCTGTCGGCCTGCGCCGGCCGTCGACCCTCGTCGCGGCGGGCCGTGCTTGCCGTCGTCGCCCAGGCCGCCGCGTTCGCCGCCTTCCACCTGCTGCCGGAGCGGATGCCGCAGACGTTCATGATGGGGCTGGTACTCGGCTGGCTGACGCTCTCCACCGGCAGCCTCCTGCCCGCGATCGTGGCCCACGCGGTGCACAACGCGACGCCCGTCGTGCTCGTCGCGACGGCTGCCGCAGGCGACCTCGAGTCATCCGGGCAGGCGGGCGCCGGACTGCCTGCGTGGAGCGTCGGCGCCGCGTTAGGATGTCTCGTCGTCGGGGCCGCCCTGCTGGCCTTCGCCCGACGCACAAGCCCCCCGAAAACGGACCGCACGTGATGGGCATGAGATCGACAGCGCGGCTTTGGATCGGGCTGGCGGTTGTCTGCCTGGCCTGCAACGGCATCAGCCGCGGCAACGCGGCGGATCCCGACGCGGCGACCGACGATCACCCCCTGGCCGGCACGCGACTGCGGGTGGCGGTCGCCCCGATCGCCACGGCCGTCGAGTTCTCCGGCGACAAGCCCTACGGCGCCATGATCGACATCTGGGAAGAACTCGCCCGACGGCTGGGTGTCTCCACCGACTACGTCCGCAAGTCGACGTTCGTGGAACTCATGACGGCGGCCACGGCGGGCGAGGTGGACGTGTCGCTGGGCCCGCTGGCGATCACCGAGGAGCGGGAACGAACCCTCGACCTCACGCATCCCATCTTTCACTCGGGCCTGCGGCTCGCCGTGCGGCAGAAAAACGACACCGGCTTCCTGGCGGCGATCCGCTCGTTGCTCTCCTGGAAACTGCTGGGGCTCGCGGCAGTGGTACTCGCCCTGGCGATCCTCTCGGGCCACCTGCTCTGGTGGGCCGAGCGGTCCCACAACCCACGCTCATTTCCGCCCGAGTATCCGCGAGGTGTGATCGAGTCGATCTGGTGGATCGCCTCCACGATCGTCACGGGCGGATGCGACGACAAGCACGTGGACGGCCCGGTCGGTCGCCTGATCGCCTTCGCGTGGATGATCGGAGGCATCGGCCTGCTGGCGGCGTTCACCAGCGTTCTCACCGCCACGATGACGGCGGAACAGGTGACGGGCGTGATCCACGGTCCACGGGACCTGGCGGGCCGGACCGTCGGCTGCCAGACGGCCTCCGTCGCGGCCGCCTGCGTGGCGCAGCGGGGGGGCATCGTCCGCGAGTACCCGACAGTTCGCGACGCGCTCGACGCGCTCTCGCTGGGCATGGTCGAGGCGGTCGCGGGCGAGAACGAGTCGCTGATGTTCATGATCAAGCAGATGGGCGGCAACCGCCTGACGGTCGTCGGACCGATCTTTGAATCATTCGACTTCGGCATCGCCCTGCCAAACGGCAGCCCGCTCCGCGAGGAGCTCAACACCGCGATCCTGCAGATGCGAGAAGACGGCACCCGCGAGCGGATCCGGGAGAAGTGGCTCGGCAAGCACGACTGATACGAACGTCGTGTGCGATCGGAGGGTGCGAAGCCCCGCCCCGACGCAGCGTAGGGTTTCAACCTGCGGTGCACCACGCCGGACGCCGCTTCACCGCAGGTTGAAAACCGGCGCTCCAGGAAACGGTTTCGTACGCGTCACACGTGATCCTGAGGCGTTCCTGCGGCGGTGTCACTCCGCCAGGAAGCCCCGAGCGGGAGCGAGGGGATCATGCGTGGCGGCGGCGAGCGACGCTTGCCGATCCGCGGGGCCGTTCCCGTCGCTTCCGCTCCGGGCTTTGAGGGTTCAGTGGAAATAGCGCGCGGATCAAGTGTGACGCGTATCACCCGCCGAGCGCGTCTTCGAGGGTCTTGAGCCTCGCGTGCAACGCGGCCACGTCGTGTTCCAGGTCGGCAATCCGCCGTTCGAACTCCGCGGGCGACGGTCCCGCCGCTGCGGGCGGCGGGGTGGTGGCACGCTCGGCCACTGCAGCGGGCTTCGTCACCTCGGGCTCGTCATCGACAGACACGTCGGCTGCCGGTGCCGCCTGGGCCGCAGCCGCCATGGCCAGACCAAGCTCACGCCGCACCTTCTCGAGCTTCTCGTCCGGCAAAAGCCCATGCGTCAGCATCCGGCCGCGGCCGGGCGGCGACAGCCAGATCACCAGGCCCCGCTCGGCCAGCCGGTCGAGATGGCCGCGGAGCGTGTCGAGATCGGGAATCGGGTCCATGCGGCTGGCGCGGCCCCGCAGATCGCCCTCGGTCTGCTCGCCGCGGAGCAACAGCTCGCCCATGATCGCGAGTTCCTCCTTGCCGACGCCGAGCCACTCGTAGGCCAAGTGACGGTAGCGCGGCAGCTTTCCACTACCGAACACTTCCGCCGCCGCGCCGCACTTCCGCAACCCCTCGAGCGCGCGAGCCGCCTGCTCCTCGTCCACCGTCATCACCGGATCGCGATTGCTCTTCTGATTGCAGCCGGTGACCACGCCGTTGAGCGACAGGGGATACTGGTCGGGCGTCGTCTTGGCCTTCTCGATCAGCACGCCGAGCACCCGTCGCTCGAACGCATCGAGCGGCCGGATGGATTTCCCCGCTGTCGTCGCCTCGCCCGTTCCCGCTTCCATTGCTCCTCCTGTCTAGAGTCCGGTCAGGATCACCACCAGTGCCGCCAGCCCCACGGCCACCAACGCGAGTGCCATGTAGCGGGCGATCGGCGGCCGGTCGGCGTAGCGGTAATCGTCGCTGGCGATCGCCAGCAGCATGCGGCGGTGCTCCCACATTCCCGCCAGCGTGGCGGCGATCCCCAGCGCCACGAGCACGGCCCCGCCAATCCGCGTGCGGATCGCGGAGAAGCCGGCCAGTTTCCCGTCGAGTTCGATCGCCGCCTGCCCGAGCCTCTCGATGCCAAACCCGAAGCTGATCAGCGCCAGGCTGGTGCGAATCCAGGCGAGGAGCGTCCGGTCGGCCGCCTCGCGATTTCGCTCGCGAGCCAGCTCGTTGGCGAGGGATGTCGGGGTGTCGGGCAGGTTTGCCATGGCGAGCAGGATACCAGCCTCCCGATCACTTCACCTCCAGCGGCACCGCGGCGGAGTGGGCGGAGAACTCGGGGGCGTAGCGGCTCTGGATCCGCGCGAAGCCGCTCGAGGCCGTGCCCCGGTGGGCCGCCCGCAGCGAGTATTCGAAGACGTGCGTGCCCCGGGGCAATCGCTCGAAGAAGAACTGCGTGCTCGCGTCGCGGACCGCGAGATACCAGGCGGCCCCGTCACCGAACCGCCAGCCCGAAAGCACGTCCACGGGCTCCGTCAGGCTCGGCCGGTGGTCGGCGAGTTCGAGGTACTCATAGTCGCGATCGCTCGTCACGACCAGACGCACCACGAGTTCGTCGCCGGGCTCGACCACGGTCGCCGGCTCGAGCTGTGGCCCAGCCTTCGTGAACCGCTTCACGAACAGCTGCTTCTCGATCGCGAGTTCCTCACGGCCGGCCGCCGGCACGTTCGCGATGTCGTCGAGATACTGCCAGTGGACGCCCCCCCAGGCCAGTCCGACGTCCGGCTTCTTCATGACGACCTCGCCCATGGCGGGTGCGATCTCCCGCCTGACGAAACGCTCTTCGAAAAAACCGGTCCCAGCCTCGACCTTCGCGGGCTTCACCGCCTCGCCACCGACGGTCACCGTGACGAGTTCGCTCGATCCGAGCAGATCCTTGCCGCGCCCGAGCAAGGCCCCCACGGCATCGGCCGTCGCCATGCTGCCGGGCCAGCGGCTCGTCCGCTTCTGCGACAAGAGCCACGCCTTCATCGCCTCCACGGCGTCGGCATCGCCCAGGATCTCGTCGAAGGCCTCGATCATCACGCTCTGCGTCTCGATCGGGGCGGAGGCCCAGCTCCACCAGGCCGGATGCTGGTCCCGCCACCACATCCCCTGCCACGAGTCCTTCTCGGTACCCGGCTTCACGTCGGCGTCCACCGCCCGCTGCTTCAGGCTGTCGATGATGGAACGGGCAGCGTCGCGGTCGCCGGAACGATGCAACGCGAGGGCCACGTGCCCCTGCGAGCGACGACCGAGCTTCATCCACGATTTCTTCCCTACGGCAAGCCCCCAGCGGATCGCGTCGGCGGCCTCACCCTCCGGCGGGGCGTCGGCGGTGAAAAAGCTGCGGGCGAAGAGCGCGGCAGCGCCCGTGGGCGTGAGCACGGGATCGTCGATGTCTTTGGCCCGCAGCTTCTCCTCGCGAAGCCGGCCGTCGAGCCAGGGGATCGCCGACACCGCGGGCTGCACGTCGATCGCCACGCCATTGGCCCGCAGGCGTCCGAAGCCGGCGATGATCGCGAGCGTGACAGGATCGCAAGAACGACCCCCGGGAAACCACGGCCAGCCACCGTCGCCGTTGCGAAGCGACTCCAGCCGCTCGCAGGCCGACCGCAGTTCGTTGTCGGCCCGCGTGGCGTCGAACAGCAGCCCGATCCGTGCCCGGGCCTGCCGCTCGTCCACCGCGTCACGCACCCACGGCGTCTCCGCCAGCAGCGTCTTCACAAGATCGGTGTTCTTCTCCAGCGGGCTCTCCAGGGCATCGGTGCCCTTCCACTGCTCGAACACCTTCGCGATCCTCGGATCGGCCGTGGCCACGTGGCGGGCGTAGGCGTTGGCGTAGAGTCTGGCGAAGAGCGTCTCGATGCTCTCGTCGTTTTCCTCCATGAGGCAGGGCAGGGCGAGCACGCCATACCAAGCCGGATTTGACGCCGCCTGAACGACGAACGACTCGCTCCTGATCTCCGTGCCGGCCGACTGAAGCAAGCGATCGAGCCTCACCCGCCGCTCGCCGGGGCCACGAATCGTGATCGGCACGGTCTCGGTCACCGGCACCCGCCGCGGCAGGACGGGCACGAGGGCCTCCTCTCCGTCGGCGGCCCGCTTGGCCGAGGAAGTCGTGGCACCCGTCGCCGTGTAGCGGAGCACGTCCGTGCCATCGGCCACCGTCACGGTGAACACAACCGGCTTCGATTCACCCGCCGCGAGGTCGAAGGCCTGCTGTCGCGGCCCCTCGATCAGCGAGTCTCGGGAATCGCCCGTTCGCGCGTCGGCCAGCGC
>JAGWWA010000035.1 GCA_018970605.1 Planctomycetota bacterium
CTGCGGGGCGGGGCGGGCGGTCGTGGCGTTCATGGCGGTGCTCCTTGGAAGGGCGGCGACGCGTCGCGTCGTCGGTGATTCCTGCTGCATACGGCGTGCCAATACCGGGGGTTCGCTGGGATTCCGAGACCGGAGCCCTCCAGCCCTCATGGCTTCCCCAGCTTCACGCCCGGTCGCGGCGTTTGGCGAAACCGTGCCGGCCAGGCAGGCTGGCGCGTGGGATGAGGCCTGTAACTTTTTCAGGCCGGGGCGGGGCGGATGCGTCGAAGGTTCAACGTTTCTGGGCGTCGGCGCCGTCGCCCCCGCCGTCCGTACCCACCTTCTCGCCGTTTCGAATCCGGTCGCGGATCTTCGCCGCGAGTTCGTAGTCTTCGGCCTTCACGGCGTCGGCGAGCTGCTCGGAGAGCGTTCGGCCCACCTCGTATCGCTGCCGCACGCTCTCCCGCATCTCGCGGAGTCGCTTCACCAGTTCGTCTTCCTCGAACTGCTCGCTGGCGTCGTACCGGGCGAAGAGGTCGCGAAAGGTGGCAAGGCCGGCGTTGATCTCGCCGATGGCCGCCTCCGGGCCCTGGTCCTCCAGGGTGGCGAGCGCCGCCGCCTGCACGCGGTGGAAGAGCACGAACGGCCGGTACTGCTCGTGCGAGAGCGTCCACTCCTCGTCCGCCGAATGCTCGCGGACGAAGTCCATGAAGGCGAGGCTGTGGTCGGCATCGCGGGCGGCCCGCCGGTATTCCCGGAGCGAGAGCCAGCAGAGCCGCCGCTGGTAGTACTGGGCGAACTCGCGGTCCGCCTCCACGCACTGCTCCTTCGTGAGCCGGAAGGCGTCGCCTTCGCGGATCACCTCGCCAACCAGGTAGTCGTAATAGGTCTCCGCTCCGTTGGGCCGTTGGCCATCGGGCCGCAGGTCGGTCTCCATCTGCACGACGCCCATGTCGATCCGCATCTGCAGCACCTCCCGGCCGGCCCGGGTTTTGATCAGCCGGGCGTTGACTTCGCCGGCACGGAACTCCCACGTGCGGAGGAGCGAGTCGATGTCGCGGGGAGAGGGCATGGTGAATCCTTCAGGGGGCGGCCAAGGGCGGCGGCGGGCCTCGCTGCCCGCCGACCGATTATACCGCCGATCGCCGCCCGGGCAGCGTGGCTCAGGCATCCGGCCGTTGCCGCATCTGCTTCGTCTGCGATCGCCGTTTCTTCGTATCGAGCCGTTTCTTGACGGCCGATCGCGGGGTGCGGGTCGGTCGACGCCGCTTCGGCGGGGTGAGGGCACCGCGGACGACATCGGACAGTCTGTCGAGGCAGTCGGCGACGTTTCGGGGCTGATCGCGGTGCACCTGACTGACGATCACGAGCGTGCCGTCGCTCGCGAGCCGCGATTTCTCGCGGGCGAGGATCCGGCTGCGGACGTCGTCGGGCAGGTGCGGTGAGCCCGCCACGTCGAATCGCAGCATGGCCTTGCTGCTCGTGCGGTTGACGTGCTGGCCGCCGGGGCCTCCCGACCGGGCGAACTGCCATTCAATGGCGTCGGCCGGGATCGTCACCTCGCGGCGGCCATCGCTGATGAGCACAGATTTGGGGCGGGGCATGGGCGGCGATCCTCCGAGGCGAGTATGCGCGACCAGCGGGTGGCTGCGGAAGCAGGCGGCGAGCCATGAAGTTGTCAAGAGGGTTTCGCGGGCATGGTGCTGTCAACGGTCGAGATGCCGGAAACGTCGCGGCGCTCGCTCACGGCGCTCGTGAAAGACGCTTCTCTGGACAGTCTTCGCGACACCCTCCCATACTTCCCGCCCAAGAGGCGGGCGTTCACGCCGTCCACGCGGACGGTGCACCCCGGAGGAAGGAAGATCATGTTTGACGTTGCGGTCAGCGAACTGACCAGCCCCCGCTGGGATCTCCACGACGAGATCGAACGGGCGGCTGCTCACGGATTCGACGCGATCTCACTGTGGCGGCCCAAGGTGTCCGATGTCGGGGCGGCGAAGGCGGCGGCGATGGTGGCGGTGGCCGGCCTTCGAGTGTCGAGCCTCCAGTGGGCGGGTGGCTTCACGGGAGGGGACGGCCGCTCGTTTGCCGAGAGCATCGATGATGCTGTCGAGGCGATCGTGACCGCGGCCACGCTGGCCGCACCGGTGCTCATGGTCCACAGCGGCTGCCGCGGCGGCCACACCCGCAGCCACGCGCAGCGGCTGCTCGTCCAGGCACTGGAGACACTCGCTCCGGTCGCCACCCGTGCCGGCGTGACACTGGCCCTGAAGCCCTCGCATCCCGCCGGCAGTGTCGGCTGCAACTTTCTCGGCGGGCTCTCCGAGGCGATCGATCTCGTGGCGGGATTCTCCGACCCAGCGGTCCGTCTGGCGGTGGATTTCTGGCACTTTGGTGACGCTCCCGACATCGACGTGCTGCTGCCGCAGCTCGCCGAGGCGGCGGCCGTCGTGCAGGTCGCCGACCGGTGTGGGCCTCCCTCCGCCCAATCGGACCGGCTGCCGGCCGGACACGGCGGGCTTCCCCTCGAGCGGCTCGTCGGCGAGATGCTCGCCCACGGCTATCGCGGCACGGTGGAGTTTGATCCCGTCGGCGAGGTGGCCGAGATCCTCGGCTACGACGGGGTGTGGAGCGAAACGCGGCTCGTGACCCAGGCCTGGAACGAGCGGCTCGCCATCGGGAGGAGCGGGCCGATGGTGGCGACGGGGGCTGGTCGAAGGCCCCTGCCGGGTCACTTTCGGGCGGCTGCCGCCTCGGGCTCCCGCAGGTCCCACGCCTCGAGCCACACCGGCTCGCCGGGCTGAAGGCCGAAGTCGTCGCGGAGCCGCTCGTCGAAGTCGTCCATGTGGGCGGCCCCGTAGAAGATCGCGATCCGCCGTCGGCCCTTGGCGATCTCATCACGGAGCACGTCGAGGGCGGCGGCGTTGCGGTCGGTGATCAGCGTTGAGCCCTCCTCGCCGCCGAACGCGGCCGTCAGGACGTCCATGTCGGTGAACTGCTCGGCCATCATGCGGCGGAGTCGCACCTGCCGTTCGGGCCCCGAGCCAAAGAGAATCCCGAACAGTTCGCCAAAACTCACGTCGCCACCACCGCCTCCGCGGTCGGCGCGGGCCATGCTTTCCCGCATCAGCCGCGTGAACATGCTCCACCAGCTCTCGCCGCGTTTGGCCATCGCCGCGTCGAACTCCTTGGGTGAAAGGTCGGCGTGGACGAAGTTCTCCGCCGCGTAGTCGATGCTTTCGAGCTGAAACTCGAGGCCCAACGCCGACTTCAGGCTCTGCTGGGCGGAACCGATCGCCCCGGCCGGCTTGCGGCCTGGTTTGGGGACGCGGGCGTTGGGCGGGGCCACGAGTTCGTAGAGCACGGCGTCGTAGTCGGCGAAGAGCCGGTCGAGCGTCTCGTAGTAGGTGGCTCCGCCGACGTGGACCGCCGCCACGAGATCGACTTGCAGTGGGGTTCGCCGGCCCGCCTCGGCGGCGTCGGCGGCCGACTCCCGGTATTCGATGATGGCCGTGTCGAGCGAGAGCGGTTCGCCGTCGTCGTCGCGGACGAGGCGGAGGAAGTCGGCGGGAGGCGGGGCGCCGAGGTCGGCCTTCGGCACCGCCCGATCCGCAGCCGTCGCGGCCGTGGCAAGAAGGGCAAGCAGGGCGATCACGGCGGAGAAACGCATGGATCCGGGCTCTTCGCGGGCGGTTGAAGCGGCTTTGCGCCGGGGAACCTCTGAGGGACCTCTGCAGGATAGCCGAGGCGACCCATCCTGCCACGCCTTGGGCGTGCTGGCGGCCGGAAAAACCGCAGAGGCGTCAGGGTTTGCCAAGTTTCGTCAACCCGATCGACCGGCACGACCGATACCACGGGAGAATCCGCAGTGGCGGACGACGGCTCCTGCTCCACAGGACACAGAAGCGATGGCTACGACCAACGGTTTCAAGCGACTCGCGGCGATCCTCACCACCGTGGCGGCACTGCTCGCCACGGCCCTGCCGGCGATCGCTGGTCAGAACTGGATGCCGCTCCTGCCGGACCAGGATTTCTACGACTTCCAGATGTTCGCGCCGCCGGACTCGCAGGATTACGCCATCCGTCAGGATCCCCGCGAGGGCATCTTCTTCACCTACGACCGGACGTTCTGGGCGTTCACGCCCGCCCAGTCGCGGCCGATCCTCAACGAGTTCTTCATTCCGGTGCAGCCGCTGAGCCCGTATTCCGTGGCCCAGCTCAACAATGACCTGATTCGCTCCGGCAACCCGGCCTCCGGGATGTACATCTTCGGTTCAGATCCGCTGCGGCTGGATCTCAACACCAACTGGATGCGGACGGTCATGTCGTGGGGCAACCGATTCGAGGGTGGCTGGATCTACGACGACTACGGGATGATGTTCAACTACTACAACTCCGGCCCGCAGAGTCAGGCTTTCGTCACCACGAACGCGTTCGCAGTCAACTCACCGACAACCACGTTCTCGCAGGAGGTGGCTTCCGGTGGCGGCGGTCTGATCAACGGCGGGCTGCCGATCGTCGTGACGACCATCACGTCGGAGAGCCCGCCGCCGGACCACCTCATCACGCAGACGTTGACCCAGAAGAATACGACCGAGCTGACTTCGGCGGGCTTCGCCTGGGCGGTACGTCGGAACCTGTCGTCGGCGGGGTCCGGGGAACTGCGGACGGCACGATTCACATTTGGGCCGCGATACCTGCAGGTGGCCGACCGCTACAGCATTGACTACTCGAGCAATCAGCAGTCGTTCATCGACGGATGTCCGCAGGGCGACTTCTGCCAACTTCAGAACGGCGGGTGGGACACGTCGGCCTACAACAACATCGTGGGGCCTGAGATCGGCCTCAACTACATGTTCGAAAGGGGCCGGTGGTCGATCGAGACCGACCTGAGGTTTACCGCGGGCATGAACTTTCAGAACACGCTCTACCGCGGCTCGAACTTCCCCGCCGCCCTGGGCGCCGACTACTTCCGCTCCACGTATACCTTCGCGAACTCGATCTCACAGACGGCGAACAACTCGACGTCGGTCTCGGCTCCCCCGCTGTTCGTGCAGATCTACGGCATCGGGCAGACCAACGCCACCAACACGGCCGAGCACAACTTCGTGTTCGCTCCGCTGGGTGAGTGGCGGCTGAAGGGACGGTATCGCGTCAGCAAGGCGGTCTCGCTGAATCTTGGCTACACGGGTATGTGGTTGGGAGGCATCACCCGGGCGAGCACCAATACCGAGTTCAAGGAGGAGTTCAAGCCGGTGGTGACCGCGACCCAGAACGGGCCCCCAATCCAATCGCCGGTCTACGATGCCCAGGGCAACATCACGGGATACAACTCCGTGCCGTCGTGGACGCCGCCGCCCGTTCAGGAGCCCAGTCGCGACGGCAGCACGAATAACCAGCTTCGTGTTTACAACAGTATCCAGCCTCGCGACGGAAACGACCTGGGCTACATGTTCGTCAACGGCGTGGACTTCGGGATCGAGATCAACTACTGAGGTTTTCGCGGGGCCATCCATGGCCCCCGCGAGAACAATCGGCTGCGGGGAACGCCAAGGGTTGCCCTGGCCGACGGGAACCTCGTCATGCGGTGCCTGCACACAGCAGCGGTGCCAAACGGCTGGCGATCGGCAATCCCCTCGCTTGCGCTCGGGGCTTGTTGGATTCATCCAGCCACGTCAGGAAGCCCCGAGCGCGAGCGAGGGGTCCAAAGGTCGCCCGCTCCAGCCGAGGATGCCCTGACGGCACGCGTAGGGGCGCCTCGCCTCCTCCCGGTGCAGCCGATTCACCAGCCCGCGGCGATCCAGTCGCCGGTGGCACCGCGGATGTCGGCGAGCTTCGCAAGCCGGTCGAAGAGCGGCTGCCAGAGCGGGCTCGCGGCCACCGTCTCGATCTCCTGCGGCAGCGGCACCGGCAGCCCTGCCGCGTCCACCTGCACGAAGCCGAGCAGGCCGTCCATCCAGGGCAGCGTGCCGCCGGGCGTGGGCATGCCCACCACACCCACCACGACGTAGGCTCGCCTCACCTGCAGCACCGCACAGCGGATCTCCACGAGCGTGCCCACCGGCACGCTCCGCCGGCACTCGAGCGACAGGACCCGCCGAAGCATGAGGTTTGCAGCCGGGCCAGCGGCGCGACTGCCCGTGGCGTACGCCGCCTCCAGGGCATACCGCAGCAGGCTGCCGGCGTAGAGCGTGCCGTGATGGTTGGCGTCGGCGGGCAGGACGAGCCGGTGGCTCGTGGTTTCGGTGGAGGCCATAGCGGCACCGTTATAACGCCGTCGCTGCCAGGAAGCCCATTGGCGCGAGCCGCGGGGTTGAGCCACGCCGGATGCAGTCGTACCGCTCACGCGGTTGCGCTTCCTGGCACCTGTTTCACGCCGATTGGCGGGCGTAGGCCGGGTCGATCTTCGAGAGTTCTTCCTGCATCGCCGTGACCGTGCGGCGGATCTGGTCGGGGGTGTGCCGCGACGTGATGAAGAACCGCAGCCGGGCCGCGCTCTCCTCCACCGCCGGGTAGAGGATCGGCTGCACGTTGATGCCCCGGGCGAACAGGCTGCGGGAGAGCCGCAGCGCGTTCATCGAGTTGCCGAGGATCACGGGGATGATCGCCGAGCCGCCGGAGGGGCCTGTGTCGAGGCCGGCCTCCTTGGCGAGTTGGAGGAACAGCCGGGCGTTGGCGTGGAGCCGCTCCACCCGCTGTGGCTCCCGCTGCAAGAGCCTCAGGGCGCCGATCGCGGCCCCCGCAGCCGCCGGCGGCAGGCCCACGGAGTAGACGAAGCCCGGGCAGGTGTATTTCAGCCAGCGGACGAGCGTCTTCGTGCCGGCGATGTAGCCGCCGCAGCTGCCGAGTGCCTTCGAGAGCGTGCCCATCCAGATGTCGACGTCCTCCGGGTTCACGCCGAAGTGCTCGCCGATCCCGCGGCCGCGAACGCCCATCACGCCGATCGAGTGGGCTTCGTCCACCATCAGCAGCGCCTTGTGCCGCTTCGCGAGCCCGATGAACTTCGGCAACTCCGCGAAGTCGCCGTCCATGCTGTAGATGCCCTCGATCACCACCAGCACGCGGCGATACTGGTTTCGCATCTGGGAGAGGAGCTTCTCGGCGGCGTCGTAATCGTTGTGCGGGAACGGCCGGCGGCGGGCTCCCGAGAGGAGCGCCCCCTGCAGGAGGCTGTTGTGCGAGAAGGCGTCGTGAAGCACGAGGTCGCCCGGGCCGACCACGTGACCGATCACCGTCTCGTTGGTGGCGTGGCCGCCCACGAAGGTGATCGCGTCCTCGGTGCCGATGAAGCGGGCGATCTCCCGCTCGAGTTCCTGGTGGATCGTCTTTTCACCCGACACCAGTCGGCTGGCCGACACGCTCGTGCCAAAGCGATCGACGGCGTTCTTTGCCGCCGCCGCCACCTCGGCCTCGCCCGACATGCTGAGGTAGTTGTAGGTGGCCCAGCTCACCAGTTCGCGGCCGCCGATCATGGTGCGGTCGTTGGAGAGTCCTTCGTGCACGCTGAAGTAGGGGTTCTCGAGGCCCGCATCGCGGACCATCGCGAAGTTCTGCTCCAGCGCCCGCACCTCGGGGAACTGGGCGATGTCCCAGACATCGGCGCCGAGTTCGGCGTCGAGGCGGACGGTCTGCTCCGACGGCGCCTTGGCCGCCGCGGGCATGTGGTCGATGATCGCCTCGGTCACCTCGCGGCAGGTCTCGATCAGCGGCAGGACCTGCTCGGGGAAGCGGGCCCCGAAGGCCTCCTCCAGGCTGGCGACGATCTCCATCCGTTCCAGCGAATCGAGTCCGAGTTCCACGATGTTGGTGTCGAGCGTGAGGTTGCCGGCCCGCTCCTTGGCGATGCGGCGGACATGGTCGAAGACCGTCTGCACGATCTCCTGCGGCAGTTCGCGGTCGGGGCGGTGGGCCCGCGACGTCTCGCCGACAGGCCGATGGCGTGCCAGGCGGGGGGCGCCGCTCCCCGAGACGGCCGCGGAGCCCGATGAGGCCGAGGGAGCCTGCACGACGGGCTGCTCCCAGCTGACGAATCGCTCGACCACCTCGAGCGTGCCGTCGAGGAACTGCCGTTTGCAGGCGTGCCGCTGGATCTTGCCGCTCGACGTCTTCGGGACGCTGTTGGGCCGCACGAGCACGATCCCCTCGGTCGCCACCTCATGGTCGCGGGCCAACTTGCTGCGGATTGCTTCGAAGGCCGCGGCGATCTCGTGGGGATCCCGCTTGCCGCGCTCGATCTCCGCCACCACGACCACCCGCTCGCGGTCATCCACATCCACCGCGAAGGCCGCCACCGACCCCGCGCGGACGAGGTCGCTCGCCTCCTCCACGGTGTGCTCGAGGTCCTGGGGATAGTGGTTCCGCCCGCGGATGATGATCAGGTCCTTGAGTCGGCCGGTGACGAACAGTTCGCCCGAGTCGAAGAAGCCGAGGTCGCCGGTGCGGAGGTATGGCCCGGGATTCGGCCGCCATTTGGCGACGGCCGCCGAGTCGTCTTCATCGGGCTGGGCGATCATCGCGCCGAACGTGGCGGCAGACTCGTCGGACCGGTTCCAGTAGCCCTGGGCCACGCTCGGGCCGCTCACCCAGATCTCGCCGACGCGCCCCGGCGGCAGTGCCTCGCTGGTATGGGGATCGACGATCAGCACGTCCTGGCCGTCGAGTTCGCGGCCGCTGCCCACGAGCCGACGGGCCCCGGCCGCCTTCGCGGGCCGCTGCTGCGCGGTGCCTGTCTCGATCGAGGTGGCGTCGAAGGAGCGGATCACCGGTTGCTCGAACTTCATCCCGCCCGTGACCATCAGCGTGCTCTCGGCGAGTCCGTAACACGGGAAGAACGCCTCGCGGCGGAAGCCGCTGGGGGCGAAGGCCTCGCAGAAGGCGTCGATCGTCTCGGCCCGCACGGGCTCGGCGCCGTTGAAGGCGAGCGACCAGCTGGAGAGGTCGAGCGTGGCCCGCTGCTCCGGCGTGGTCTTTCGCACGCAGAGTTCGTAGGCGAAGTTGGGCCCGCCGCTGATCGTCGCCCGATAGCGGGAGATCGCCTGCAGCCACCGCAGCGGCTTCTGGAGAAACGCCACCGGCGACATCAGCACGTTGAACTTGCCGCCGTAGAGCGGCACGAGGATGCCGCCGATCAGGCCCATATCGTGGAAGCTCGGCAGCCAGAACACGCCCGACTGGCTTCGCGTGATCTCGAAGGCCTGCATGATTCGCAGCGAGTTGTGGAGCAGGTTCTCGTGCGACAGCATCACGCCCTTCGGCGTGCCGGTGGAGCCGCTGGTGTATTGCAGGAAGGCGAGCGTGTCGCCGTCGATGTCGGGGCGGTCCCACCGGTCGGCCCAGCTCGGCTCGAGTTCGCTGTCGACCTTCCAGATCAGGTGTTCGAGGCTCGGCGCGGCCGCCCGCAGGCTGTCGAAGCGGTCGAGCACGTCGCGGGTGGTGAGCGCCACGGAGGCGTCGGCATCGGCCGCAATCGCCTCGATTCGCTCCACCGAGCGGTTCTTACGGGGCGGATACGCCGGCACCGCGATGGCGCCGCCGTAGAGGCAGCCCATGAAGGCGGCGATGAAGTCGAGACCGGAGGGATAGAGCAGGAGGACCCGCTTCCCCACCATCCCCTTGTCCATCAGCCACGCTCCGACCGCCCGGGCCTTCCGGTCGAGCTGGGCGTAGGTGATGTTGAGTTCTTCGTGCTCGCCGTCAACGAGAAACGTGAAGGCCCGGTCGTGAGGCCGGTAGGCGGCCCGCTGACGCAGGAGGTCGACGATCGTGGGGGCGAACGACGCCTCGGTCGTGGGATTTGGGATCACGCGCGGACGGCCTCCACCCTGTTGCTTCCCTGACGACCCGGCACCGCACGCCTGAACCAGGCCGCGTGCCGGGAACAGACCCGACGGTGGGACTTCGGCAGGAAAACCCTCGGAAGCCCACATTTTAGCCGTCCTGCCCAATCAACCGGTAATTGCGGACGGGGCGGCCGAAATGCAGTTTTCCGCGTGATTTCGCTGGTTCATGGCCCAGCGTGTGGGGGGCTGCGCAAAGTCTGACGGCCACACGGTGGTCGGCTACGGCGAGCCACACCCGGGACGAGTTGGCTCGCCAAAGGCCGGATAGCCGACGCTCGCCGATCCCTCAGCCTCGCCGTACGACCGGCCACGGAGCAGTCTGTGCGTGGGGGAGGCGAGGGGCTGCCTGTGCCCCGGGGTCGGCGTATGCCGACAAGCGAAGCCAGGATGGCGAAGCGCAGGCGGCATCCGAGAGAGCGTCGGGCAGGATGCCCGACGCGAACGTCCGGCTCCGGGGCACAGGCAGCCACTCGCCGGCTGCGGTCGCTCTCACGCCTCGCCGTAGAAAGCCTTCGCGAGCCGCACGAAGTCGTCCGGCGGGATGTCCTCAGCGCGGATGTTTGCCGGCAGATCGAGCGTGGCGTAGGCCCGCTCGACCGTGGCGTGGGCCGCGTCGGTCTTCTTGCCGCCGGCCATCCGCAAGAGGATGCCGCGGAGCACCTTGCGGCGGTGGCAGAAAATCTCGCGGACGAACTCGTGGAACCGGCCGAGGTCGCCGATCGCGGCCCGCCGCTCCGGCTCGAGGTCGAGCCGGACGATCGCGGACTCGACCTTCGGCCGCGGCCAGAACACGCTCGGCGGCAGCACGCGAACGATCTCACCGCGGCACTGGGCCCCGACCCACACCGAGAGCGCGTTGTAGGAACTGGTGCCGGCGACGGCCGTCATCCGCTCCGCCATCTCCCGCTGCACCGTCACCACTGCCGCGTCAAACGGCCTCGGTCGCGCGAGGAGATTGGAGATCACGGGCGTCGCCACGCAGTACGGCAGGTTGGCCACGAGCAGGAGTCGGCCGCGGGGCGAGGCGGCGAGTGCGGCGTCGAGGGCCTCGAGCAGTTCCGGTGCGAACCGGTGCTTGCTGGCCAGGGCGTCGCCCTCGACGAGCACCACGTTGTCGCGTTCGACGAGCCGCTCGCGGGCGAGTTGGGCCAGCCGCGGATCAATCTCGGCCGCGATCACCCGCGTTGCCACGGCACTCGTTCGCTCCGTGACCACGCCGGTGCCCGTGCCCACTTCCAGCACCACGTCGGCGGGATCGATCATGGCCGAGCGGACGAGCAGATCGACGAGGTTGAGATCGACGAGGAAGTTCTGGCCGCGACGGGCGTCGATCGTGAAACCGACCTGCTTGAAGAGGTCTTTCAGGTAAGCCGTCGTCTGCCGTGGCGGCGGACTCGCGGCGGCCAGGTCGTTGGCGTAGTCGGGTGCGTGGTCGGGTGTCATGACGGCTGCCTCGCCGCCAGCCAGCGGTCAACGTATTTGAAGACGAGGTCGGTCTCGAGGTTCACGCCATCACCAACGGCGAGCGAGCCGAGCGTGGTGTGGGCGAGCGTATGCGGGATCAGGGCCACGCTGAACTCGGTGGGCGTGACATCGACCAGCGTGAGGCTCACGCCGTCGATCGCCACCGACCCCTTGCTCGCCATCTGTGCGAGAAGGTGCGGCGGCGCCGCGAACCGGCACGTCACCCAGTCGCCCTCCTGCACCCGCGACGCAAGCCGTCCCATTCCGTCCACATGTCCGGTGACGAGGTGTCCGCCGAGCCGGTCGGAGAGTCGCAGCGACCTCTCGAGGTTGACCGGTGCGCCGGGCTTCAGGCCTCCGAGCGTGGTCCGCGCCAGCGTTTCCGGGCCGAGTTCAAACGCCAACCGCGGTCCGTCGATCCGCACCACCGAGAGGCAGCAGCCGTTCGTGCAGATGCTGTCGCCGAGGGATGCATCGCCGGCCACCTGCCCCGCATCGACCACCAGTCGCAGCCCCGGCGGCTCCGGCACGGCCTCGACGACGCGGCCGAGCGATTCGACAAGGCCGGTGAACATGCGGTTGGCTGGCGGGGAAGGGGGGAGATGACACGCAAAACATCGAGGATACCCGCGGCGGAGGCGGGGCGACAGCGGGCCGCCCGGCGACGGGTTTGCCCTTGCTTCCCGGGGCGCGGCTGGCACAATGCGGCGGCTTCGGCGGTCGCGATCGCGCCGCCCAACCCGTTCACCACCACGTCCCGCTCTTCACCATCCTTCCCACGAGAGGCCCTTCATGTCCACGATCGTCGACGTCCACGCCCGCCAGATTCTCGACAGCCGCGGCAACCCCACGATCGAGGTCGACGTGGCGCTTGCTGACGGCGCGAGCGGCCGGGCGGCGGTCCCATCGGGGGCCAGCACCGGGGCCCACGAAGCCTGGGAGAAGCGCGACGGCGACAAGGGCGTCTACCTCGGCAAGGGCGTGCTCGAGGCGGTCGAAAACGTCAACTCCCGGATCGCCGAGGAGCTCGAGGGCTGCGACGCGCTCGATCAGACCACCGTCGATGAACTGATGCTCGAACTGGACGGCACACCCAACAAGAAGGAGCTCGGCGCCAACGCGATCCTGGGCGTCTCGCTCGCCGTGGCCCATGCCGCCGCCGAGCACTGCGGCCTGCCGCTCTACCGCTATCTCGGCGGCGCCACCGCCCGACTGCTGCCCGCCCCGATGATGAACATCATCAACGGCGGTGCCCACGCCGACAATCCGCTCGACGTGCAGGAGTTCATGGTGATGCCGCTGGGCTTCGACACGTTCGACGAAGCCCTCCGGGCCGGCGTCGAGACGTTCCACGCCCTCAAGAAAGTGCTGAAGGACAAGAAGCTCTCGACCGCCGTGGGCGACGAGGGGGGCTTCGCCCCGCACATCGGCACCTGCGCCGAGGCGCTGGAGGTGATCCTGGCCGCGATCTCCAACGCCGGCTACAAGCCGGGCGAGCAGATCGCGATCGCCCTCGATTGCGCCGCCACCGAGATGTACGACGCCAAGAGCGGCACCTACACCATCGAGGGCAAGCAGCTCGATTCCGCCGGCATGGTCAACTTCCTCGCCGACCTCGCGGGCAAGTATCCGATCATGTCGATCGAAGACGGCTGCTCCGAGGACGACTGGAAGGGCTGGAAGCTGATCAGCGACAAGCTCGGCGAGAAGGTGCAGCTCGTGGGCGACGACCTGTTCGTCACCAACTCGGCGCGTCTCTCCCGCGGCATCGCGGAGGGCATCGCCAACAGCATCCTCGTGAAGGTCAATCAGATCGGCACGCTCACCGAGACCATCGCCGCGGTGCAGATGGCCCACCGGGCGGGGTACACCTCGATCTCCAGCCACCGCAGTGGCGAGACCGAAGACGCCACGATCGCCGACCTGGCCGTCGGCCTCTCGACCGGCCAGATCAAGACCGGCTCGGCGTCCCGCAGCGACCGGATCGCGAAGTACAACCAACTGCTTCGCATCCAGGAGTCGCTCGGCGACGGTGCGCTGTACGCGGGCCGTGAGGTTCGCGCCCGCTGGCCGGGGTTGTGCTGACCGCGATCAAGCCGCATGGCGACCAGCCGCACGCCGGTACACCGCCAGGAAGCCCCGAGCGGGAGCGAGGGGATGCCGGTGGTGGCGCGTGTCGAAGCTTGAGGGGCCGGTTGAGATGCCGTCCCCGAACCCGTCGCTAGCGCTCCGGGCTTGCTGGGGGGGCTGGTGGCCGCCCGTGCTCCGCGAGCCAACGCATACCGCTGACGCGCCGGCACACCGCTAGGAAGCCCCGAGCGCAAGCGAGGGGATGCCGGCAGAGATGAGCAGCCGCCTGCCTGCATCGCTGACGAGACGGCGGCACCGAGCCGCACCGGTCACGCCGTCACCGGCGTGCTTCGCGGGAACGTCGTCCGCATCACCTCGAGAAACTCCTCACGGGTGACCACTCGCGACACCTTGCCGCGGAAGTCGCGGGCGCCGGGGAGGCCCTGCGCGTAGGAGCAGGCAAACTTCCGCATCAGGAGCGTGCCCCGCTCCACGCCGAACCGGCGGCAGACGAGATCGTAGTGATGGAGCACGAGTTCCCGCTGTTCGTCGAGGGTGGGATCCGGCGGCGGCGTCTCGCCGCGGAGCAGGGCGGCGGCCTGGGCGAAGATCCACGGCTTCGAGAGCGCCTCGCGGGCGATCATCACGCCGTCGCAGCCGCTCTCGCGGAGCCGGCGAACGGCCGTCTCTGCCGAGTCGATGTCGCCGTTGCCGACCACCGGCATCCGCGACACGCTCCGCTTCACCTCGGTGATCCCGTCCCAGTCGGCCTCGCCCTTGAAAAACTGTGCGGCCACGCGGCCATGTACGGTGAGGCACGAGGCTCCCGCTTCCTCGATCCGCTGGGCCACCTCCACGCCGGTGCGGCACGTGTCGGCACAGCCGAGCCGGATCTTCGCCGTCACCGGAACGCCGTCGCAGGCCTCCACCACGCGACGGACGATGGTGCCCACGCGGTCAGGATCGCGAAGGAGCCATGAGCCGCTGTGGGCTTTTTCGGTGACCTGCCGCACGGGGCAGCCGAAGTTGAGATCGACCACGCTCACCTGAAAATCCTTCGCCAGCCGGCGGCCGACCTGGGCGAGGTTGTCGGGATCGTTGTCCCACATCTGCACGGCGAGCGGCCGCGGCTCGTCGCGGACGCCCCAGAGCCGGTCGGGGTTCTCGCTGCGGTGGCTGTCCAGCCAGATCGCGCTCCGCGCCGCGATCATCTCGGTGGCCAACAGGCCGGCGCCGCCGAACTCGCGGACGACCTGCCGGTAGGCGTAGTTGGTGTAGCCCGCCATCGGCGCTTGGAGGATCGGCGGGTCCACGACCACGGGGCCGATTGAAAGCGGGGCGGGGCGGGGCGGGGCGATCATGGCCCTAGCGTACCACTCGTCGCGGGAGGGGTGGCCGACGGCGGCGGACCTGGCTGCTGCTGCCGCCACTGGATCGGCGTTCCGATCAGCATCGACACGAACCGGTCGTCGGGCACCGAGGCGTCGGCCACGGCCATGGCGTATTCCGCGATGTCGAGGTTGTAGGCCTTCGTCGCCAGCAGAAACTCCCGCTGCTGGCCCACGAGCGCCGCATGGGCGGCGACGACCGCCTCGATCGGACGGTTGGCCTTGGCGTGGTCGGCCTCCGCCATCCCCATCGCCTTCGCAGCGGCACGCACCGCCGCCGCTCGCGATTCGAGCGCCTCGTGCCGCGAGGGAAGCGTGCGGGCGATCGCGCGGACGCGGCCGGTGGCGGGCCGCGTCGAAAAGATGGCGTCGAAGTGCGTCTGGTAGGGGCCCGCGAGCGGGCGGTCCACGGGCCAGGGCAGCGGCTCGGTGAGCGGGAGTCTCGCGAGATCGACGAGTTCCTGCTGGGCCACGCCGAGTTGGGCCCGCGCATCGGCAAGGTCGGCGCGGGCCGCCGCCACGGCCACGTCGAGCGTGGCCCGGTCGTGCGGATCGCCGCCGGGGGCGATCAACTCCAGTCGCTCGATCGCCTCGGTGCAGCAGCGGATCTGGGCGTAGGCGGCCGACACTTTCCAGTAGGCCTGGGAGATCCAGAGGCGACGGTTCCTGTCGCCCGACCGTTCGATCGCCTCCAGCAGCGGCAGCGGCCGCGCGTAGAGGTTGGCGTCCATGGGGGCGAGCTGCGGCGCGCCGGGCCGGCTTGCCAGCGGCTCGAGGAGTTCGCCGAGCAGTTTTGCGGAGTCGCTCGCCGCGGGATCGGCGGCGGCCGGCGGTGCGGCTTCATCGCCCTGGGCCGCCGCGGCCCAGCAGCATCCGGCGAGCAGGCTGCCAAGGAGGATCGCCTTCATGAACCACAGGCTCACAGACAACCGCCCCGCGAGTCAATCGCAACCGCGGCGGCTCTGCCCCCATCGCTCACGCGATTGGGCTTCCTGCCCGGAAAGCGTAACCGCGTAAGCGGTACGGCTGCTGCACGCCGGGCGCAGCCCCCATCGCTGACGCGATCGGGCTTCCTGCCCGGAAAGCGTAACCGCGGAAGCGGTACGGCTGCTGCACGCCGGGCTCAGCCCCCATCGCTGACGCGAGCAGGCTTCCTGCCCAGAAAGCGTAACCGCGGAAGCGGTACGGCTGCCGCACCGCTCTACGACGGCGAGTCGAGATAGGGGTCTTGGCTCATCTGGATGTGGGCCTCGGCCCGCTGCCGTTCGACGTATTCGAGGATCCGTCGCTGGCGACGATGCCTGGCCTCCACCCGCTGCTGGGCGCCCTTGAACGTCTTCAGGAGCGACTCGGGATTGCCGCCGAGCCGCGACCGCAGGCCCGCGATGATCCGTCCGGCCCGCTGGGGGCCGTAGCCCTGCACGAGAATGTCGTCGTCGAGCGCCACGTACTGCCGCCACGTGCCGGGGTCGCCCTGCCGGCCGCAACGACCGACGAGCTGGCGGTCGATGCGCGCCGAGTCGTGCAGTTCCGTGCAGATCACGTGCAGGCCGCCGAGTTCCTGCACGCCATCGCCGAGTTTGATGTCGGTGCCGCGGCCGGCCATGTTGGTCGAGACCGTGATCTGACCATGCTGGCCCGCCTGCGAGACGATCTCAGCCTCCCGCTCGATGTGCCGGGCGTTGAGCACGGTGTGCACGAGGCCCGCCTCGGTAAGCATCTGGGAAAGCTTCTCCGACTTGTCGATCGACCGCGTGCCGATCAGCACGGGCCTGCCGATGGCATGCATCTCGGCCACCTCGGCGACGATCCTCGCGAACTTGTCGTCCTGGTTGGCACAGACGGCGGCCGGCAGTCGCTGACGGATCGCCGGCCGGTTGGTGGGCACCACCGCCACGGCCACGTCGTAGGTTCGCGAGAGTTCACCGGCGCTCGTGGCGATCGTGCCGGTCATGCCCGCCAAGTGGGGCCAGCGGGCGAAGAGATCCTGGATCGTGATCCGGGCGGCGTGGCCCGAGGGCACGGTGACCTCGATTTCCTCCTGAGCCTCCACCGCCTGATGCAGGCCGTCCTTCCAGGTGCGGCCCTCGGCGGCACGGCCGGTGAACTCGTCGATGATCACGATCTTGCCGTCGCGGACGACGTACTGCCGGTCGCGGCTGAAGAACCGGCGGGCGCGGAGCCCCCGTTCAACGGCGTCGTAGATCTCCAGCAGGCTCGTCGATTCGAGTTCTGGGGGCCGCTCGAAGGCCCTCACGCGGCTGCGGCCGCGGCCGAGCAGTTCGCAGGTCTGCTTCTGGACGTCCTGCTCGAAGTCTTCGTCGGCCTCGAGTGAGGTGGCGACCTTGGCCGCAAACCGAAACAGCGCCTGCTCGGCCGCCTGGGCCTCGCCGGGCGGCGAGGCGATGATCAGCGGCGTGCGGGCCTCGTCGATCAGCACGTTGTCGGCCTCGTCGACGAGCGCGAACCAGAAGGGCCGCTGCAGCAGCTTCGCGGCGCCCGCTGCAGACCCGCCGGTGAGCTGGGCGCCGAGATCGCCGCTCCCCTCGTCGAGCTGCCGCTTGATCAGCCGGTCCTTGAGGAAGTCGAAGCCAAACTCCTTGGCCGTGCCATAGGTGACGTCGCAGGCGTAGGCCTTGCGCCGCTCGTCGAAGTCCATCTGCGACTCGACGATGCCCACTTTCAAACCGAGGGCCTCGTAGATCGGCGTCATCCATTCGGCGTCGCGGCGGGCGAGGTAGTCGTTGACCGTGGCGAGGTGGGCGCCCTTGCCGGCAAGGGCGTAGAGCACGAGGGGCAGCGTGGCCACGAGCGTCTTGCCTTCGCCCGTCTGCATCTCCGCGATCGCCCCCTTCACGAGCGCCGAGCCGGCGAGCATCTGCACGTCGTAGTGCCGCATGTTGATCCGACGGCGGCCGGCCTCGCGGGTGGCCGCGAACGATTCGACGAGCAGCGACTCCAGCGGCTCGCCGGCCTTCGCCCGGTACGAGAGCGAGCGTCCGAGCCGCTTGAGGGCGACGTCGTCGAGGGCTTCCATCTCGGCCGCGAGCGCGTTGATCTCGCGCACCTGCCGCCAGGTGGCGGCGGTGATGGCGGGAGGGCGACCGGGGGCGATACCGCCGAGCCAGCGAAACATGCGAGGGCACCCGAAGGGCGATCCCCTTATGGTAACCGGAGTTTCGGCCGCGACGCGGGATGGGGACAGCTGTCCCTCAGGAGCGCAGGTTGACAACCTGCGAGAAGTACGGCACAGGTTGGAAACCTGTGCTACGTGTCCGGAGTCGCGTAGGTTTTCACCCTGCGCTGCAGCAGAGGCTCAGTAGTTCGGCACGCCCGTGGTGGGCGTGGCGCGGGCCGGGGGCAGCGACTGGGCCGGGGTGGCGAAGGGGTTCCACGACGCATTCGTCGTGGGCGGGGCCTGGTAGGTCGGCATCTGCGCGGTGACCTGCTGCTGGGCCGACTGCAATCCCTGTTGCATCTGCTGTGAGTACTGGTTCATGGCGTTTTGGGCCTGCGCGTTGGCCTGTTGCATCTGCTGGTTGGCGTACTGCTGGGCCTGGTTGGCGTATTGCTGCGCCTGCTGCGGCACTTGATTGGCATACTGCTGCGCCTGGTTGGTCATGCTCTGTTGGTATTGGTTGGCCTGTGCCTGCAGCTGGTTGCCGTATTGCTGCATCGACGGCGGTGCCGCGGTCGAGGGCTGCGACCATGACCAGGCGTTGCCAGTTGGTGCGGCCGGTGCCGCCGGTACCGCGGGCGCCGCTGCCTGCCACTGCGTCGCAGGGCCTGGCATCGGAGGCGGCGCGGCGCCTGCGACCTGCATTGGCGGAGCGCTGACGGTGGGCGGATAGGCGGCGCCCTGCGGGGGCGTGGCCCAACTGCCGTAGGCGGCGGGCTGGCCGATCATGCCGGTGGCCGGCGGCGCGACCGTTCCGGTCTGCGGCGTCTGGCAGCCCGCTGCGAGCAGAAGCGGAATGCCGAGCAGACCTGCGTGGAACGCTCTGCGGGCCGGGTGTCGTGGGTGTGGGATGATCGACACGTCTGCACTCCACGTGGGAATGAGTTGGAATCCCGCCGCCGCGTGGGACAATGGGAGGGCGGGACAATAGCGAGTCTGGGCCACGGGTCCAGAGCAGTTCCTGCCGCCCCTCTTTGACACTTGCCCAACTTCGCCGGTCGATGCAGTCGCCGCCGCCGCACACCGCCGATCCAGCTGTGATGGCGGCCGAACTCCGCGCAGAGGCCCTCCGGCTCGGGTTTTCGCGGGTCGGCATCACCTCGCTTGTCGAGCCTCCCCACCACGAGGCCTTCCGGGGATGGTTGGCCCGCGGGCTGGCCGGCCCGTTGCAGGAATGGCTGGAACGCCACGAGCCGTTGCGGCGATCCGCGGTGGCCCTTCTCGACGGGGCCGCCAGCGTGGTGATGCTCGCCACCGACCATGCCACGAGTTCTGATGCTCGGGCGTGCCCGCCGGGGCGAGGCAGGGTGGCCCGCTACGCCTGGGGCGACGACTACCACGATCTCCTGCGGACGCGTGCCAACGACCTCTCGGCATGGCTCGAGTGGCGCGTGCCCGGCTGCCGGACGCGGGGCGTGGTGGATTCCGCGCCGATCGCCGAGCGGGATTTCGCCTGGGCTGCCGGCCTCGGCTGGTTTGGCAAGAACACGATGCTCATCGACCCCAAGGCCGGCAGTTACTTTTTCCTCACGGCTTTTCTCACCGACCTCGTTCTGCCCGCCGATGCGCCGCTGCAGACGGATCACTGCGGCACCTGCACCGCCTGCCTCGACGCCTGCCCGACCGGCGCGTTGCCCGAGCCGGGCGTGCTCGACGCGGCGCGATGCATCAGCACGCTCACGGTGGAAAGCCAGGCTCCCGTCGCCCTGGATCTGCGGCCGGGCATGGGCGACTGGATCTTCGGCTGCGACATCTGCCAGGAGGTCTGCCCGTGGAACCGACACGCACCGGGCTCGATCGAGCCGACGCTTCAGCCGCGCGGCGGTGAGACCACGCTCTCGCTTGCGGAACTGCTCGGCCTCGACGGGCAGGCTTTTCGGCAGCGGTTCAAGGGATCGGCGATCAAGCGGGCGAAGCGGACGGGGCTGCTGCGATCGGCGGCGATCGCGCTGGGCAACCAGCCCGATCCGGCGAGTTTCTCCGCCCTGGCCGTGGCGGCCCGCGACGACGACCCCGTGATCCGCGAGGCGGCCGAATGGGCCCTCGGCCGCTGGATCGAGATGGACGTGATGACGAACGAGTGCCGCGCGGTGCTCGGGCGTCAGCCCGCGTCGCAGTCGCTCACCTCGTCCACATCGTCGGCCGGATCGCGGCCGGGGCCGTCGGTGGCATAGAAGCGGTCGAGCACCGCCTGCCAGTCGGCGTTCACCTTCACGCCGATGAAGGCGTCGCGGACGGCGAGCGGTTCGGGGTGCACGCGGGCATACTTGATCGCAAACTTCCGCATGCTGCGGCCGGCCACCTGTTCGCCGTGGAGTTCGATCGAGAGCGCCCAGTGCTCGCGGAGCACGTCGCGTTGCTCGTGGATCGAGGGCGGGGGCAGGGGAGGTTCGCCGGCGAGCAGGGCGAGCGTCTGGCGGAAGATCCAGGGGTTGCCGATCGCCCCGCGGGCCACGCTCACGCCGTCCACGCCGGTCTGGTCGAGCATGGCCACGCAGGCCTCGGCCGAGAAGAGGTCGCCCGAGCCGATCACGATCCTCTCGCCCGCGTGCCGCTTCACCGTCGCGAGAAACTCCCAGTTGCTCGGGCCGACGTATTTCTGCTTCACGGTGCGGCCGTGCACGGTGATCGCCGCCGCGCCGCGGGCGAAGGCGCCGTCGAAGATGGTCCAGAAGTTGTCGAGGCTCTCGGGGGTGTCGTCGAGGCCGCGGCGCATCTTGAGTGTGACCGGCACGTGCGGCGGCACCGCCTCGCGAACCTTGGCCACGATCTCGAGCGCCGTGGCGGGCTGCGAGAGGAGGTAGCCGCCGCGGCAGCGGCCGAGCACCTTCTTCACGGGGCAGCCGAAGTTGATGTCGATCACGTCGTAGCCCTCGGCCACGAGCCGGCGGGCGGCCGGCGGAAAGTCGTCGGGATTCGAGCCCATCAGCTGGCCGCCGACGGGATGCTCCTCGTCGGCCACCGCGAGGCGGGCGAGGTTTCTGCGGTTGGTGCCGACGGTGGCCACGAACTGGTCGAGCAGCACCTCGCCGAGCGAGTAGGCCGCACCGTGGCGGCGGGCCAGCACCCGCATGGCGCGGTCGCTGTAGCCGGAGAGGGCGGCCTGCACGACGGGCGACGCGATCGCCACGCCGCCGATCGAGAGCGTGCGGGCGTCGGCGGTCCGCGGGGTCACGTGAGCACCGGGCACATGTCGAACCAGGTGCGGCCCTGGGCGTGCATCCACTCGAAGCTGGAGAGCGGGCCCCAGTCACCCAGTTCGTAGACATCGGGGGGCGACAGTCTCGGCGACGCCCAGGCCTGCACGAAGGGATCGATGATCTCCCACGACTTTTCCACCTCGTCGGCGCGGGCGAAGAGGCTGGCGTCGCCCTCCATCACGTCGAGGAGGAGCGGCTCGTAGGCCTCGGGAAGCCGCCCGGCGAATTCTCGCGAGTAGCTGAAGTCGAGGTCGGT
Organism: Planctomycetota bacterium; assembly: GCA_018970605.1. Taxonomy (GTDB): domain Bacteria; phylum Planctomycetota; class Planctomycetia; order Pirellulales; family UBA1268; genus QWPN01. The sequence continues at coordinate 21,375 of JAGWWA010000035.1, forward strand.
GAGCCGGAGGTGCATGCCGGCCCCCGGCACCTTCGTGTGGAAGTGGAGCTGGATGCCTTCCGCCGGTTGGATCTGGATCACGAGCCTGTTGGCCTCGCGGGCGTGGGTCGGCGTGCCGTTGGCGAAGAGTTCCAGCGGCGGCTGGCGAAAGCCGATCACGATCTGCGTGGTGCGGCAGCTCATCGCCTTGCCGCTCCGCAGGTAGAAGGGCACGCCCTGCCACCGCCAGTTGTCGATTTCGAGACGGATGGCGCCGAAGGTGGCGGTGCGGCTGCCCGCCGGCACGCCCGGCTCCTGGAGGTAGCCGCGGTACTGGCCGCGGATGCCCGCCGCCGCCGCATCGGCAGGGTCGAGTGGCCGGATCGCCTCGAGCACCTTCACCTTCTCGTTGCGGACGGCGCTCGCATTGAACCTCGCCGGAGCCTCCATCGCCGTGACCATCAGCAGCTGGAGAAGATGGTTCTGGAACATGTCGCGGAGCACGCCGGCGCCGTCGTAGTAGCCGCCGCGGCGGCCCACCGGCACCTCCTCGGCCACGGTGATCTGCACGTGGTCGACATAGCGGCGGTTCCAGATCGGTTCGAAAATCGTGTTGGCAAACCGCAGGGCGAGGATGTTCTGCACCGACTCCTTGCCCAGGTAGTGGTCGATGCGGAAGACCTGGCTCTCGCGGAAGACGGTGTGGATCTGGGCGTTGAGCGCCTGGGCGGTGGCGAGATCGGTGCCGAACGGCTTCTCCACCACGACCCGCCGTGCGCCGCGTTCCTGGGCCGCCATGCCATGCTCGCCGAGGGCCGAGACCACCGGCCCGTAGAACTGCGGCGCGGTGGCCAGGTAGTAGACGCGGTCGGCTTCCGCTCCCGCCTCGATCTCCCGGAGCCGGGCTTCGAGCCGGCCCACGTCGGCCGACACGCCGATGTCGCCGGGCTGGTAGTGGATCGAGGCGGCGAACCTCGCCCACGATTCCTCGTCGAGCGGGCCGCAGTCGCAGTGCTTGGCGGTCGTCTCGCGGAGGCTCGCCCGCCACTCGTCGTCGGTCATCGGCGTCCGCGAGAAGCCGACGATCCGCGTCTGCTCGGGCAGGGCCCCGGTCCGCAGGAGGTTGTAGAGCGCGGGCACGAGCTTCCTGCTCGTGAGATCGCCCGACGCCCCGAAGATCACGATCGTGTGGGGCATGGTGTGGTGGGAAGGGGATGCGGATGACCTCGCTGGCGCGAGGTCATATGCTCATGCCGGTGAAGCCACCGTCAACGTAGACCTCGGCCCCGGTGATGAAGCTGCCCGCGACCGGCGCGCACAGCAGGATCGCGGCCCCGAGCAGTTCGTCGGGGGAGCCGAAGCGATTCATCGGCGTCTTGCCCATGATCGAGGCCACCCGCTCGGGCGAGAGGATCTTTTTGTTCTGTTCGGCCGGGAAGAAGCCGGGGCAGAGCACGTTCACCCGAACCCCCTTGGGGGCGAGTTCGCGGGCCACGTTCTTGGTGTAGTTGAGGACCGCCGCCTTCGACGCGGAGTAGATGAACACGCGGGAGAGCGGCTTGTCGGCCGACACGCTGCCGATGTTGAGGATCGCCCCGCCGCCGTGCTCGGCCATGTGGGCCCCAAACACCTGGCAGCCGATGTGGGTGCTCTTGAGGTTGGTGTCGATCACCTTGGCGAAGTCGTCGTCGGGAATGTCGAAGTAGGGCACCGACGAGTTGACGCCCGCGCAGTTGACGAGGATGTCGGCCTTGCCGCGGGCGGCGACCGTGGCGGCCAGCAGGGCCTTCACGCTCTCGCGATCGGTGGCGTCGACGCTCACGAACATCCCGTCGCCGCCGGCATCGCGGATCGCCTTCACGCGGGCCTCGCCCCGGTCGGCACCGCGGCCGGCCACGACGACAAACGCGCCGGCGCCGGCGAGCCCGTCCGCGAGCGCACCGCCGAGCACGCCCGTGCCACCGACGACCACGGCCGTGCGGCCCTTGAGGGAGAAGAGGTTTTCAAGATAGCTGGTGGCCATCGCCGGTGCGTCTCCTCAGGTGATCGGCTTCCGCAGGTCGAGCCATTCGGTGTGATAGGTGCCGGGCTTGTCGGTCCGCTCGTAGGTGTGGGCGCCGAAGTAGTCGCGCTGCGCCTGGAGCAGGTTGGCGGGCAGCGTGGCGTGGCGGTAGCCGTCGTAGTAGGCCAGAGCCGACATGAAAGCCGGCACCGGCACGCCGATCGTGGCCGCGCTGGCCACCACGTGCCGCCACGAATCCTGCGTCTGGGCGAGCGCCTCGGTGAAGTAGGGGGCGAGCATCAGGTTCTCGAGGTCGGGCTTGGCCTTGTAGGCCTCGTAGATCCGTTCGAGGAACTGGGCACGGATGATGCAGCCGCCTCGCCACATCATGGCGATGGCCCCGTAGTCGAGCGGCCAGTCGTGCTCCTTGGCTGCGGCGGCGAGCTGCACGTAGCCCTGCGCGTAGCTGGCGATCTTGGAGGCATACAGGGCCTGGCGGACCTGCTCGACGAACGTGTGGCGGTCGCCATGATTCCGCTTGTCGGGGCCCTTGAGCACCGTGCTGGCCCGGACGCGGGCATCCTTCAGGGCCGAGAGGCAGCGGGCGTAGACGGCTTCGGTGACGAGTGTGCTGGGCACGCCGAGGTCGAGGGCGAGCTGGCTCATCCACTTGCCCGTGCCCTTGGCGCCGGCCTTGTCGAGGATCAGGTCGACCATGAAGTGGCCGCTGTCGGGATCCTTGACCGTGAAGATGTCGCGGGTGATCTCGATCAGGTAGCTGTCGAGTTCGCCCCGATTCCAGTCATGGAAGACCTTGGCCAGTTCGGGATTGGTGAGCCCGGCCCCGTGCTTGAGGAGCGAGTAGGCCTCGCAGATCAGCTGCATGTCGCCGTACTCGATGCCGTTGTGCACCATCTTCACGTAGTGGCCGGCACCGCGTGGGCCCACCCAGTCGCAGCAGGGGATGTCGCCCTTCGGGCCCACCTTCGCGGCGATCGCCTGGAAGATCGGCTGCACGAGCGGCCAGGCGGCCTTGGATCCGCCGGGCATGAGGCTCGGGCCCTTGAGCGCGCCCTCCTCGCCGCCCGACACGCCGGTGCCGATGTAGAGCAGGCCGGCCGCCTCCACTTCCTTCGTCCGCCGCTCGGTATCGGAGTAGAGTGTGTTGCCGCCGTCGATGATCACGTCGCCCTTGGAGAGGAGCGGGATCAGGGTCTTGATGAGGTCGTCCACCGCGGGACCGGCTTTGACCATCATCATCACCTTCCTCGGCGCCTTCAGCGAAGCGACGAGGTCGTGGAGCGTATGGCAGCCGACGACGTTGGGCTGCTTCCCGCGGCTGGCGGTGAAGGCGTCGGTGACACTGGTCGTGCGGTTGAACACGGCGATCGAGTAGCCGCGGCTGGCGATGTTGAGGGCGAGGTTCTCGCCCATGACGGCCAGCCCGATCAGACCGATGTCACACGTCGCCTGCGTGGTCATTCCGAATGTGCTCCTGCGGTGGGCGGTCTCGTGGCCGGACATGTCCGGCGGCCGGGATTGGGAAGATAAAGCGGTGCCGCAGACTATATCGGCACGCAACCCGCGGAACCAAAGGCCCCGGTCCAACCCCGAGAAACGGAAAGGATTGAAGCCGTGGGGCCGCGCCGTCCGATTCCTAGGCATGACCGGGTCATCCGCATTTCGCGGAGAGTCCGGCAGCGTCACCGCAGCAGGCAGAACTTGACCAGTTTGCCCATGGTGCCGTAGCGTAAAACGTGTTGGTGATACGGCTCCGTAGCCAAGTGGCTAAGGCAGCGGATTGCAAATCCGCCATCGTCGGTTCGACTCCGACCGGAGCCTCTCAACAGAAGACCCTCGCGATGTCCCGGAAATCCCGGGCTTCGCGGGGGTTTTTTGTTTTCAGTCCCGCTCGGCTCGGGGCGGGCGGCAGCCCGCACGGATGCCCCAGAGTGCCAACCTGAGCCTTCCTGAGCCTGCTGTATGCGGGCGGCAGAGATTCGCGAGGATGATTCGGGAGGTCGCATGACACGAACGGTGGCAGGCTGTCACGCACCCCCGAATTTCAGTTTTCCGCCACGCGGTATGCAGTTCCGAGAAATACAGGGGCTCCCGAGAGATGATCGAGACATCATGAAGCGACGCGCTGACACTGCCAAGCTACGTCAAGCGTTCCTGGAGATCGTCGACACCCAACTCCGCGATGGCACGCCACCCGAAACGGGAAAAGCGTTTCGACGTCTTGTCGACGCGGGGCATAGTCCGCAGGATGCAAAGCGGCTTTTGTCGGTCGTGGTGGGACACGAGGTTCTCCAAGTAATGGCAACGCAACAGCCGTTCAATCATGCCCGGTTTGTTGAAGCGCTTGACCAGTTGCCTGACCTATCGGCCGAGTGAGCCGTCTGGTTTCCGGTGTCGGCAGAACAACGCGCTGGGGCACCTCCTCTGTTCTGCACGACGGCCTACGATTCGTCGGTAGTTCATCGTGGCCCATCTGCTCCAACGCCGCCATCAAGAAGCCATGCCCCGACGAAATCTGGAAGCCGAAAAACTGGTCGAAGTATCTGCCCTGTGCCGTGAGGCTATCCAAGCCCAACGTGAGCGTGAGAATCGCCAGGGCTACGGGCTTGACGACTACACCGAAGGTCGGATCGTCGGGGCGGCAAACTTGGCCCGCAAGATCCTCAGAGCCGTGACTGCAAACGCATTGAGTCCATCCGGCCGAGAACACCGTCGCAGTTCGCTGGCCGGCTGAGCAGCATCTGGCCGGCTACGCGTGCTCGCCCTCGACGCGAGCCTCGCCGTCTGGGCCGACTTTCCGACACATCGAGACAGTTAACGCGCGGGGCCACCGAACGCACGGCAGGGTTCCCGATCTCGTCGGATCGACATCGCGGTGCGAGGGCTTGATTCGTCCATCAAAGGCAGAGGCGGCATTGTTTCCCGTTTGCCAGAACATCGCACTCTGCCCCAATGGCTGGCGTGACAATTAGAGCGCGTCTGAGATACGTGTATCAACGGCTCGGGGGCGGCAAAAGTCTCCGCTTCGCGGTCCTTCGGATTGTCGCCGGGGCGAGGATACGCCCAAGGCTCCTCGAGCGTTCGCCGACCCCCTCGCCTACCCG
>JAGWWA010000036.1 GCA_018970605.1 Planctomycetota bacterium
GCCCGCTGGCAGGACTGGTCGGCCATCGACAGGCTCGTCACCCTCTTCAAGGAGGCGCAGGCCGACAACATCTTCGTCCGCGAGCCGATCGTGAACTATCTCCGCGCCTGCCCGCTCCCGGAAGCGACTGCGGCGGTCGCGGAGCTGGAAAAAATCGATCCCGAGGCGGTCCGCCGCGCCGCCACGCTCGCGGGCATCGCCGGGCTCGTCGCCTCCGGAACGTCGGCACCCGCCGCCGAGCCGGCTGAGCAGGAAGACCCCGACGACAACTCCGGCCGCGGCCTCGACGCCCCAGCGTCGGATGCAGCCGAGGGATCACTGCCCATGGCCGTGGCCCCGGTGCTCGCTGACGACGATGCCACCGACGACGTCCCGGGCCACGATCCGGCGCAGCCCGCGGCGGCCGCCCCACCCCCGACCGCGCCCGCCGGCGCCCCGCGATGGAAGTGGATCCTCTGGGGCGTCGTGGTGCTCGCGATCGCGATCGTCTCGCGAGCCGCGATGCGAACCGCGCCCGCCGGCAGCCGCTGACCCCATGGGCAAGAGCCTGTTCGATTCGCCGGCGCGACCCGCTCGCCAGGACGCAGCGTCCCGCGACGAGGGAGATGCCTATCGCGCGATCTCGGGCGCAGCGATCGCCGCGGCGGCCGTGGCAACGGTGTCGCCGGTGGCCTTTCTCGGCTGGTGGCTGGCCGCCGTGCCGCTCGTCGGCGCCGTGCTCGCCGGGATCGCGCTGCGCGACATCGCCGCCCGCCATCCCCTGCTGACGGGCCGACCGCTGGCCGTCGTCGCCCTCCTCGTGTCGCTCGTCACGCTCGCGGCCAGCCTCGCCTCCCACGCCCATGAATACGCCACGGAACTTCCCGAGGGCTTCGTGCGACTCTCCTATGCCGACCTCCAGCCGGCCGAGGGCGATGCCGCCACCCACGTGCCCGATTCGGCCCGCGGCATGGACGGCCGCAGCGTGCTCCTCAAGGGCTACATCTATCCTGGCAAGCAGCAGCACGGGCTCGCGCAGTTCCTGCTCGTCCGCGACCAGGGCGACTGCTGCTTCGGTGGCAACCCCAAGATCACCGACCGCGTGCTCGTGCAGCTCTCGGACCCGGCGGGCATCGACTTCACGCCATACCTCGTGAAGGTTGCCGGCCGGTTCCGCGTGCAGCCAGCCGGCACGGCCGACCTGCAGGGTGGCGTGCTCTACCACCTCGATGCGGCGAGCGTCCGCTGACATGACCTGCCGCACGACAGCTGCTGCGTTCGTCGTCGCCTCGTGCCTCGTCGTCGGCTGCGGGAAACCGGTGCCGTCGGCCACGGATTCCCGGCTGGCGTCAGACTCGAAGGGGGTCGCACCGTCAGCCTCGACGGCCATCGCGCCGTCAGCCTCGACGGCCGTCGCGCCGTCTGGCCCGGCGGCCGAGCCACCATCGGCCCCGGCGGCGGCCTCCGCCACGATCCGCGAGATCACGTTCGACGACATCAAGCTCGAGATGCAAAAGGGCGAGCCCTTCACCCGCGACCGGCTCACCCCGCGGGTCACCGACCTCGAGCGACAGCGGGTCCGCATCCGCGGCTACATCCTCCCGAGCTTCCAGCAGAGCGGCCTCACCCAGTTCGTCCTCGTCCGCGACAACCAGGAGTGCTGCTTCGGCCCCGGCGCGGCCCTCCACGACTGTGTCGTCGTCCGAATGCGGCCCGGCCAGACGGCCGAGTTTTCGATCCGGCCGGTCGCCGTCGAGGGACGGTTCCGGGTGGAGGAACTCCGCGGCCCTGACGGCCGTCACCTCGCGATCTACGCCCTCGACGGCGAACGCGTGCAGTAGCCACCAAACCTCGCGGCGGCGATCCTGCTGGCTCCCGCCCGCCCGCTGGTGCTACCATCGCCGCTGTCGTTCGATCCACATCCCCCCGGCCGATTCCACCGTGAACCTGTTCGATCCCGAGTCCTGGTACTGGCTCTACGACATCCCCCACTTTCGCCTGGCGATGCTCTTCGTCGGCGTGTTCGTGGGCTTCTACTGGATCGGCTCGATCCTCGTGCGGCCGATCCTGCGGCAGTTCGTCAAGTACACGGCGGGCTCGAACGACATCGTCGGCTACGTGCTCTCCTGCTTCTGCGTGTTCTACGGCCTGCTGCTCGGCCTGATCGCCGTCACGGCCTACCAGAACGTGGCCGAGGCTGGAGCGAACGTCACCCGCGAAGCGTCGGCCCTGTCGGCGCTCTACGAAGACGTCTCCCGCTACCCCGAGCCCTACTCGCAGAACCTCCGCTGGCTGCTTCGCGACTACACGCGGTACGTCATCAAGTACGCCTGGCCGCTTCAGCAACAGGGCATCGTCCCCGAGGAGGGCACGATCCGGATTCGGGCCTTCCACGACCAGCTGCTCGACTTCCAGCCCCAGACTCCCACCGAGGAGATCATCCACGCCGAGGCCCTGCGGCAGCTGAACGAGCTCCTCGCGGCCCGGCAGATGCGGCTCTTCTCGGTGAAGTCGTCGCTGCCGGCATCGATGTGGTTCGTGATGATGCTGGGGGCCATCCTCAACATTGCGATCTGCTGGCTGTTCGACATGCGGTTCATCACGCAGCTGATGCTCGGGGGCATCCTGGCCGCCTACCTGGGGATCATGATGCACCTGATCTTCGACATGAATCAGCCTTTCCGGGGCGACGTGAGCATCTCCGCGGAGCCGTTCGAGGCCCTTTACAACCGGATCGAGGACCAATGAGCGGCATGCCGGCCGACCGACTCTCGCGCCGCGAGGCCCTGCGACAGGGCAGCGCCGCAACACTCGCCGCCGCGCGGGCCCTCGCGCCGGTCCTGTTCGCCGGCTGCTCACTCGGCATCCCCCCGCGACCGAAGACCGTGAAGGTGGGCCTGCTCCACTCGCAGACCGGTACGATGGCGATGAGCGCCACGTCGCTCCGCGACATCGAACTCCACGCCTTCGAGCAGATCAACGCGGCCGGTGGCATTCTCGGCCGCCAGGTCGTGGCCCGGGCTCCCGACCCGCGATCCAAGACAGACCTCTTCCCGCGACGGGCCCAGCAACTGCTCGATGATGACTCCGTCGCCGTGTTCGGCTGCTGGACGAGCGCCAGCCGCAAGGCGGCGCTGCCGGTCTTCGAGAAGGCGAAAAAACTCCTCTTCTACTCGGTCCAGTACGAAGGCAACGAGTCGTCTCCCTACGTCGTGTACGGAGGCATGGTGCCGAATCAGCAGATCCTGCCCGCGCTCGACTGGCTGGCGAGCGCGGCAGGGGGCTTGCGGAAAAAAATCTTCCTGGTCGGCTCCGACTACGTCTTCCCGCGGACGGCCAACTACATCGCCAAGAAGTACCTCGCCACCAAGGAGATGCGGCCGGTGGGCGAGGCCTACAAGCCCCTGGGCGACCGCGACTTCTCGGGCGTGGTCAAGGAGATCCTCGACTCGGGGGCCGACTGCGTCCTGAGCACGGTCAACGGCGACAGCAACATCGGCTTGTTCTCAGCCCTCGCCAAGGCCGAGATCAGTCCCGCCAAAATCCCGGTCATGACGACGAGCATCGCCGAGGACGAACTGCGGTTCCTCAGGCCTGAGCAGGTGGCGGGTCACTATGCCGCGGCCTGCTATTTCCAGAGCCTCGACACACCCGCCAACCGGATGTGGATCGACGGCTTCCGCAAGGAGTTTGGCCGCGATCGCGTGACGGGCGATCCGATGGAGCCGGACTGGTGTCTCGTGCATCTCTGGAAGAAGGCGGTCGAAAAGGCGGGCTCGTTCGAGACCGAGGCCGTCCGCCAGGCCTTCCGCGACGGCCTGCAGTATGCCGGCCCCGGCGGCCCCGTCCGGCTGGACCCCACGACGCAGCACACCTCCAAGTTCTTCCGACTGGGGCGAATCCGCGAAGACCGGCAGTTCGACATCGTCCACGCCTCGCCGGAGCCGATCGTCGCCGACCCCTATCCGGCGGTCGCGTTTCCGGGCTGGAGCGTCGATTGGACGAAGGGTGGCATCACCCGCGGCGCGGAGGTCGACATCAATGGCGACGTTTGAGATCCAGGAAACCGAGGGAATGCGGTGGGTGAAGGTCGGCCTCGACGACGACGACGTCCGCGCCGAGCGGGGCGCGCTCAACCACTACATGGGCTCGATCGCGATGGACGTCCCCTTCCCGTCGCTCAAGGCCTGGTGGGTGTCGCTGTTCTCCGACGAGTCGCTCATCCGGCCCCGCTACTACGGCACCGGCAACGTCTATCTCGACTCCTCGCTCGGCGGCTTTCATGTCATGCAGGTGCAGCCCGGCGAACGGTGGATCCTCGACACGAAGTGCTTCTGGGCGAGCGACGGAGAAGTGAAGCTCTCGGTCCACCGTGAGCCATTCTGGACGGCGTATTGGGCCGACCAGGGATTCTTCTGGTACAAGACCGCGCTCAAGGGTGACGGCCAGGCGGTGCTCTCGGTGCCCGGCCCGGTCGAGGAGGTGAATCTCGACGACGATCAGCTGGTCGTCGACGGGCCGCAGGTGGTCGCCCACACCGCCGGCATCCGGCTCTCCATGCGTCGGCCGTCGCGGTCGTGGATCAGCTACTGGATGTCGGGCCAGAAGCTCGCCTACTGCTACCGCGGCACCGGCCGGCTGCTCCTCTGCACCACGCCCTACTGGCGGGCCCGGATGAAGGCCGAGGCGACCGCGCCCGCGGCGGTGTGACGCCATGGCTGTGATCGGCGTCGCCGTGGCCTGGCTGCTCATGGCCCACGCCGCCGTGGCCTGCCCGTTCTGCGGCCCCGTGGGCCGGTCGCTCGCCGATCGCCGCGACGCGGCCGACGCCGTGCTCGTCGGCGATGCGGCGGGAGATGCGACCCGCGGTGCCGACGGCCTGCTCGTGCAGCCGATGGCGCCGCTCACCGTTCTTCGCGGCAGGGCTGACATTCCGGCCGGCGTGGTCGAGTGCCGCGTCGGCGAGCCCATCACAGGCACCGGGATTCTCTTCGGCAGCCGCGACCGCGACGGACTTCGGTGGGAGGCGATCGCCGCGGACGAGACCCTGATCGCCCACGTCGCCGCGGCACCCGCCGTCGAGGAACCGTCCGCGCGGCGGCTGCGCTGGTACGCCACCCGCCTCGAGCATGCCAACCCGGCGATCGCGGCCGACGCCTTCACCGAGTTTGGCCTGGCCCCATTCCCAGCCGTCCGCGAGGTGGCCGACGCGTTCGACGCCAACCAGCTGCAAACCTGGCTGGCCGACGCTCGGGTCGATCGCCGGCGGCGCGGCTTTTATGCCGTCGCACTCGGCCTGGCAACCGCGGCGACCACGCGGCCGGCGGACCGCAGCGCAGGCATCACGGCATTGCACGCCGCCGTCGAGGAAACCGGCGACGACCTGCGGGCAGGGTACGACGGCATCCTCGCGGGCGTGCTCGTCGCCGAGGCTGAAGCGGGGCTTGAATACCTCCAAGGTCAGCGGTTGTTTACCAACGACACACGCCCCGGCGACGCCAAGCATGCGCTGGCCGCCCTCCGCTTCGCCTGGGAATGCCTCGCCGACTCGATCCCCCGCGACCGCGTCGCGGAGGCGACGGTGGGGCTGCTCGACAATCCGGCCGTGGCGGCCGATGCGGCCGTCGATCTGGCGCGCTATGAGCGGTGGAGCGAGGTGGAACGGGTCGCTGCGCTCTGGCAGTCGCTCGGCCGCGACGACCCGCTCGTCCGCCGGGCGGTGGCCGGCTACCTCGAGGCCTGTCCGCTTCCAGTGGCGGCGAGCCACCGCGAGCGGCTGGCGGCATCGGAGTCCGAGGCCTGGGCCGCCGCCCGCGCGGCCGCCGCTGTCCCCGCCCGCTGACCGATCTCGGCGGCGCGGCCCGGGTGGCGACCCGGGTTGCGGCGTGGGCGTTTTCGGGGATATTTGCGGCGACAGTTGGCCTTCCCACCCGCCGCGAGCCCCACGCGATGAAGATCCACGAGTTCCAGGCCAAGGACCTCCTCCGAGCAGCCGGCGTCCCCGTGCTCGCCGGCAAGGTCGCCCGCACCCCCGACGAGGCCGCCGCGGCGTTCACCGCCCTCGGCACGCCCGTGTGTGCGGTCAAGGCGCAGATCCACGCCGGCGGCCGCGGCAAAGGAAAGGTCAAGGGCTCGGAGCAGCGGGGCGTGGAACTCGCGAAGAGTGCCGACGACGCCAAGCGGATCGCCGCCGGGCTCCTCGGCAACACGCTCGTCACGATCCAGACCGGCCCCGAGGGGCAGGTCGTGCGGCAGGTGTTCGTGGAGAGCGGCTGTGCGATCGACCGCGAGCTCTACTGCGCCGTCCTCGTCGATCGCCGCGTCGAGTCGCCCGTGCTCATCGCCAGCACGGCCGGCGGCATGGACATCGAGGAGGTGGCTGCCAAGACGCCGGAACTGATCCTCGCCGAGCCGTTCGACGCCGATCGCGGTCTGGGCGCCTACCAGGCCCGCGTGCTCGCCTCCAAGCTCGGCCTGCCCACGGCCAGTTGGCGACATGCCGAGGCCTTCTTCCGCAAGCTCTGCCAGGCCTTCGTCGATCTCGACGCGTCGCTCGTCGAGATCAACCCGCTCGTCCTCACGAAGGACGGCACGCTCGTGGCCCTCGACGCAAAGATGACCTTCGACGACAACGCCCTCTTCCGTCACAAGGACGTCGCGGCCCTTCGCGACGAGGCCGAAGAGGAGCCGGCCGAGACGCGAGCCGCCGCCGCGGGCCTGTCCTACGTGAAGCTCAACGGCACGATCGGCTGCCTCGTCAACGGCGCCGGCCTGGCGATGAGCACGATGGACCTCGTGAAATACCACGGCGGCGAGCCGGCCAACTTCCTCGACGTGGGCGGCGGCGCCGACGTCAAGCAGGTGACCGAGGCCTTCCGAATCATCCTCTCCGACCCGCACGTCAAGGCGATCCTCGTCAACATCTTCGGCGGCATCATGCGATGCACCACGATCGCCACCGCCCTCGTGGAGGCCTCGAAGACGATCGGCTTCACCGTGCCGCTCGTCGTCCGCCTCGAGGGCACCGAGGTCGAGGAAGGCAAGAAGATCCTCGCGTCGAGCGGCGCGAAGATCATCACCGCCGACGGCCTCACCGACGCCGCCAAGAAGGTCGTGGCCGCGGCCAAGGCCTGAATCGCGCATCCCACCCTGCACCCGGACACACACCACCCGGACACACTTCTCCCATGAGCATCCTCGTCAATCGCGACACGCGGGTCATCTGCCAGGGCATCACCGGCAAGGTCGGCGAGTTCCACACCCGGGGCTGCCTCGACTACGGCACGCGGATGGTGGGCGGCGTGACGCCGGGCAAGGGGGGCGAGGAGGTCGCCGGCCTGCCCGTGTTCAACACGGTGGCCGAGGCCCGCGATGCCACCGGCGCCAACGCCACGATGATCTTCGTGCCGCCCGCCTTCGCCGCCGATGCGATCCTCGAGGCGGTCGATGCCGGAATCGAGCTGGTGATCGCGATCACCGAAGGGATTCCCGTGATCGACATGGCCCGCGTGATGCCGGTCGTGAAGGCCTCGAAGAGCCGGCTCATCGGCCCCAACTGCCCGGGCGTGATCACGCCGGGCCAGTGCAAGATCGGGATCATGCCGGGCTACATCCACACGCCGGGGCACGTCGGCGTGATGAGCCGCTCCGGCACCCTCACCTACGAGGCGGTCTGGCAGCTCACGCAGCTCGGCCACGGCCAGAGCACCTGCGTGGGCCTCGGCGGCGACCCGCTCGTCGGCTCCTCGTTCATCGACATCCTCGCCCTCTTCCAGGCCGATCCCGACACCCACTCGATTCTGATGATGGGCGAGATCGGCGGCAGCGCCGAGGAGGAGGCGGCCGAGTACGTGAAGCACCACGTCACCAAGCCCGTGGCCGCGTTCATCGCCGGCCGCACCGCCCCGCCGGGCAAGCGGATGGGCCATGCCGGCGCCATCATCTCCGGGGGCAAGGGGACGGCCGAGGCCAAGCTGGCCGCCCTGCGGGATGCCGGCATCGAGGTCGCCGAAAGCCCCGCCGACATGGGGACGGCCATGGTCCGGGCGATCGAAAAGCGGCGGTCCTGAAGCTCGACACGCCCCAAACCGAACCGCGGCGGCCCGGGCAGCGTACGGTCTTTGTCCGGACCCGTTTCCGGGCGATAATTCGGCCGGGCTGGCACGAGCACGCGGTGGACCCATGAAGCGGAAGCAGACGTTCGGCCGGATCGAGCCGCTTGAACCGCGGCAGGTGATGCACGTCGAGGTGCTGTCGCCGCTCGCCGACGTGGCCGCAGCCCGCGACGCTTCCCCGGCGACGATCTCCCTGGCGGGCCGCTTCGACGACCACCACGTCACCGGCACGGTCGTGCGGTTCGATGTGAACGCTCCCGCACCGAACGACAAGATCTACGTGGAGCTCTTCGACCAGGAGGGCCCCAATCGCCTGCGGGCCACCCCGGCCACGGTCGCCAACTTCCTCTCCTACGTGGACGGCGGCCACTACCAGAACACCTTCATCCACCGCTCGGTGCCGGGCTTCGTGGTGCAGGGGGGTGGATTCACCGTCAGCGGCAGCCCGATCAACATCGGCAACGTCACCCAGTTCGCCGCGGTGGTCAACGAGCCCAAGCCGACCACGACCACCGCTCCCAACAACATCCGCGGCACGATCGCGATGGCGAAGCTCGGCAGCGACGCCAACAGCGCCACGAACCAGTGGTTCTTCAACCTTGCCGACAACTCGGCGAACCTCGACAACCAGAACGGCGGCTTCACCGTCTTCGGCCGCGTGCTCGGCGGCGGCATGACTGCCGTCGACGAGATCGCGAAGGTGCCGCGGTTTGGCTACGCCTCGCCGTTCGACACCGTGCCGCTGCGAAACGTGCCCGGGGCCAACCCGAGCACCGACCCGGGGTTCACCAACGCGGCGGTTGACACCGCTTCACTCACGGCCGACCAGTTCGTGCGGTTCCCGCAGATCGCCCGTGTCGGCGAACTCGTCTACACGGTCTCGACCACGACGCCGTCGCTCGTCACGCCGGCGATCCAGCCCGATGGCACCCTGAAACTCACCTACGCCCCGGGAGCGGCCGGCTCCGGCTCGGTGACCGTCCGGGCCACGAGCGTCTACGACGCCACGCAGTTCGCGGACGACACGTTCGAGGTGTCGGTGGCGGCGGCCACAGATCCCGCACCAAACGCCATCATCGGGCTCTCTGGCTCCGAACTGATCATCAGCCGGGCGACCGGGGGCACGTTCACCACCCAAGCCCCCGTCCAACTGGCCGCCGGCGTGCCCTGGGTGAACGCGGTGGCCGGCGACTTCGACGGCGACGGGCTCACCGACACCGCCACGCAGACCGCCGCGGGAGAATGGTGGATCACGCGAACGACCGCGACCGGCACGGCTGCCCCGGCGCTCTGGGCATCGATGCCCGTCTTTCAAACTCCCACCGTGGGCGACTTCAACGCCGACGGCAAGGACGACATCGCCGTCCGCAACGACACGAACGGCTTCTGGCGGGTGTTCACCAGCACCGGTTCGGCGTTCACGTCCGCTCGTTTCGCCCGCTGGAACCCCGCCGTGACGTGGAGCAACGTGCTGGCGGGCGACTTCAGCGGTGACGGAAAGGACGACATCGTCGGCCTGCGAAGCGACGGCATCTGGGTCGTCGGCGTGAGCACCGGCACGGCCTTTGCTTCGGCGTTCTGGACGACGATGCCCATCGCGCAGTTCGGCACCGTCGGCGACTTCAACGCCGACGGCAAGGCCGACGTCGCCGTCCGCAACTCGGGCAACGGCTCGTGGCGGGTGCTCCTGAGCACGGGCTCGGCCTTCACCCCGGTGAAGTTCGGCACCTGGGCCACCGACACGACCTGGGACAACGTCCGTGCCGGCGACTTCAACGGTGACGGACGAACCGATCTCGTCGGCCAGCGGACGAGCGACGGCACGTGGCACGTGTCGCTCTCCACCGGCTCTGCCTTCAACACCGCTCTCTGGGGCTACCTCTCGACGGGCCAGTTCGCCACCGTGGGCGACTTCAACGGCGATGGCAAGTCGGACGTGGCGGTTCGCAACCCGTCCAATGGTGCATGGCGGCTGCTGGCGAGCACCGGATCGGCTTTTGCCTCGACCAAGGCCGGCGAGTGGCCGACCGCAAAGGCCTGGAGCAAGGCCTTCGCCGCGCGAGTCTGACGACCGACGCGACATCAAAACAACGAAGCCCCCGCCGGACGTCTCCAGCGGGGGCCTGTCGTTTGATCAACTGGCTTTCGCGATGCCGACGCGTCAGGCCTTCTTCGACCGGCGACGAGCGGCGGCACCGGCTCCGAGCACGCCAGCCACCATGGCCAGGGCATAGGTCGGGGGCTCCGGCACCGCGACCGCGTTGATGCCGATGCTCAGCGACGGAATCGCGTTGGTCCAGGAGCCGGCCACGCCATTCCGCTCCTTCGTGCCGAGGTACGTGACGTTCGAGGCATTCTGCTGCGTGGGCGGCGTGAAGGCATCGTTCGTGTACCACTCATACGACTCCTGCGAAGCTGAGTTGGCGTTTGCAAGCACGACCCAGTAGCTGGTGTTCTCGAGAGCCGTGAAGGAACCCGTGTACGTGTAGAGTCCCTTGGTACTGACGGTGGAGGTGCCCGTGAAGGTCGCCAGCAGAGTGCCGGGCACCGCACCGTTGATCGAGGCGAAGTCGCTGTATATCCCGACCACGGGGCTGGGGTTGCCTGAGGAACCCAAGCCGACCTGGATCTCTTGGATATCCCAGGCGGACGAACCCAGTTGGTTGCCCACGCTGAATCCCTGGGCCTGGAACTGATCGGGTTGCGCATCGCTCAGGTTTCCCACGGTGTTGCTCGTGGTGCTGGCGTTCACCGTGCCGAGATTACCGTAGATGTTGATCGGCGACGTGGGAACGGCCTCGGCGGTGGCAACCGCCAGCACGACGGCGGCGATGGCGAGGCAGACGGTGGTGGCGAGTGAGCGGAACATGGAGCGTTTCCTGTCTTGACTGGGTGACCTGGTGCGAGTGACTTCGCGATGCCGGATTCACTAAGCGAACCCCGTGCCAAATCCCGGTCCGCCCCAAAAAAAGCCCTCCTGCCGCAAATCACGCCTGAAAATCCCCCCAAATCCCGCCGAGCCGCCCCATTCTGGGCAAAGGGAGGCTTCATTTCGCAGTTCCTGCGAATCCCGTTTCGCAATAATTGCGAAATGCCTCACCAAGGTAGTGAGGCCACCTGGCCCGTCTACACTGGCCGCATCATGCGGATCAGCCTTTTCATCCCCTGCTTCGTCGATCAGATGACCCCCCGGGTCGGCCTGGCCGTGGCCCGGGTCCTCGAACGGCTCGGCCACGCCTGCGAGTTTCGCCCGGCCCAGACCTGCTGTGGCCAGCCCAGCTTCAATGCCGGCTACTGGGACGAGGCCCGGGCTGTCGCCATCCGGGCGGTGCAGGTGTTCCGGGGGGCCGAGGCCGTCGTGGGCCCCAGCGGCTCCTGCGTGGCGATGATGCGGGTCTTTTATCCCCAGCTGCTCGCCGGCACACCGCACGAGACCGCCGCTCTCGATCTCGCCGCGAGGACGTTCGAGTTTGGCGAGTTCCTCGTCGAGAAGCTCGGCGTGACCGACGTCGGCGCCCGCTTCCCCCACAGGGTCGCCTACCACGACGGCTGCCATGGACTCCGCGAGCTGCGGATCAAGGAAGCCCCCCGGCAACTCCTCCGGGCGGTGAAAGACCTGGAACTCGTGGAGTGCGACGAGCCGGAGAGCTGCTGCGGCTTCGGCGGCCTCTTCAGTGTCAAGTATCCGATGATCTCGACCGCCATGGCCGAGGTGAAGGGCGGGTCGCTGGCCCGCACCGAGTGCGACTACATCGTGTCGAGCGATCCCACCTGCCAGCTCCAGCTCGACGGCTGGCTGTCGCGGAACGGCAAGCAGCCCCGGACGATCCACCTCGCCGAAGTGCTCGCGGGGGCCGACGCATGACGCCCGGCTCACCCATCGCCGACGCGCATCCCGTTCACGAGGCCGAGGACCCGCACCTCGCCAAGAAGAAGTTCCTGCACGACGCGGCCGAGCACGTCCGCGACACCGGGCACCGGGCCTTCGTCCGCAAGGCCCTCGGCGGCTACTACACCAACCGCGACACCCAGAAGGCCCGCTACCGCGACTGGGAGCAGGCCCGCGACGCCGCCAGCCTCGCCAAGTGGTCGGCCGTCAACCGGCTCGACGAACTCCTGCCACGGTTCGTGGCCACCTTCGAAGCCAACGGCGGGAAGGTGCACTGGGCCCGCACCGCCGAGGAGGCCCGCGACATCATCCTCGGCCTGCTCCGGGCCGCGAAGGCGAAGGCCGTCATCAAGAGCAAGTGCATGACGAGCGAGGAGATCCACCTCAACGCCGCCATGGAGCAGGATGGCTACGGCGTGGTGGAGAGCGACCTCGGCGAGTTCATCCAGCAGCTCCGTGGCGAGCCGCCGTATCACTTCGTCTTCCCCTGCATGCACGTCCGCCGCGACGAGATCAGCGACCTCTTCGGCAAACACCTCGGCACGCCGCCGACCGACAGCCCCGAGGAGCTGACGATGATCGCCCGCCGGCACATGCGCAGGCTCTACGTCGATGCCGACGTGGGGATCACCGGCGCCAACTTCCTCGTCGCCGAGACGGGCCAGATCTCGATCACGGAGAACGAAGGCAACGCCCGGCTGACCGCCGCGCTGCCCCGCATGCACATCGCGATCTCGGGCATCGAGAAGGTGGTGGCGAACCTCGACGACCTCGCCGTGCTCCTGCCGATGCTCGCCACGGCCGGGGCCGGCCAGCCGATGACCTGCTACAACACGCTCTACGCGGGCCCGCGGCAGCCCGGCGAGTGCGACGGCCCCGAGGAGATGCACCTCGTCCTCCTCGACAACCAGCGGACGGCGATCCTCGCCGACCCGGAGCAACGGGATTCGCTCCATTGCATCCGCTGCGGCGCGTGCCTCAACGTCTGCCCGATCTTCAAGAACGTCGGCGGCTTTACCTACGGCACGACGTATCAGGGCCCGATCGGGTCGGTGATCACGCCACACCTCCGGGGACTGGCCGACTGGAACCATCTCTCGGGGGCAAGTTCGCTCTGTGGGGCCTGCACCGACGCCTGCCCGGTGCGGATCGACATCCACCACCACCTGCTCCACAACCGCCGCAACGCGGCGAAGACCGCTCCCAACCGCTGGGAGAAACTCGGCCACCGGCTGTTCGTGATGGTGGCGACCAGGCCGTGGCTCTTTGCGGCCGGTGGCGCCGCCTTCCGCAAGACGCTCTGGCTGATGAAGAAACTCCGGCCGCCTCTGCTCCGCGACTGGCTCGCCACCCGCGACCTGCCCGCCGCACCGCCGGCGAGCTTCCGCAGCCAGTGGAGGGCTAGGTCGTGAGCGTGAACACGAGCACCTCGTCGTCGGCCCGCGACACGATCCTCGGCAGGATTCGCGAGGCCCTCCGCGTGTCCGCCCCGCTGCCGCACATGACGTCACACGCGACGGAAGAGGCGGCCACGGCCGGCCCGGGAGGGCTCACGATCCTGCCGGCTGACGTCGCCCGACCCTGGCTCCCCGACGGCGGCAACACGCCGGAGGAGCGGCTGGCGCTGCTCACGGAAAACCTCGGCAAACTGCGGGCGGAAGTGCATCGCGTGGCCGATCATGCCGCGGCGGCCGCCCTCGTGGCCGGAATCGCCCGCGACCGCGGCTGGCGAAAGGTCGCCTGGCACGGCCACCCGCGCGTCGAGCCGCTCGCGGCGGCGGTTGGCTGCGAAGCGCATCAAGTTGATGCCGCCGCGTTCGACAAAAACGCCCTCGAGGCCTGCGACGCCGGGATCACCGCCTGCGATGCGGCGGTCGCCCAGACCGGCTCGATCCTGGTGTCGAGCGCCACCTGCGGCGGCCGGGCGCTTTCCATCCTGCCGCACGTGCACGTGGTGGTCGTGTCGCTCGACCAGATCGTGGCCACGCTGGGCGACGCCCTCGACCTGGTGCGGAGCCACTACGCAGGCCGACTGCCGAGCATGCTCTCGTTCATCACGGGGCCGAGCCGGACGGGCGACATCGAGCGGATCCTGGTGCTCGGCGCCCACGGACCGAAGGAACTCATCGTGATCCTCGTCGGCTGACCGTGAACGGCTGACGACAGACGGCGACCACGTGTCTGCTCGACGACGTCCGGTGTTTTCGCCGGTAGCGAAGGTCGCCGGCCGATGGCACGATCACCGTCGTAGCATCTCCCAGACGGGTGCGGCTGGTTCGCCGGTCGCCAACCGGTTTGCATGGTCGGGCGGATGACAAGCCTGGGCCTTCCCCGCAGGGCGGCCTCGGCCAACGGGAGTGAGGGTCCCATGTCGGCGACTGTGGCACGTACGGGGTCGGGCCGGCCGGAGGCGACGACCGGACGATTCGCCGTGCGCGTGACCCACACGCTCCCGTTCCCCGCCGCCGCGGCCATGGCCCGGACGTCTGCGACGACTGCACCACCCGATGTTCGCAGGGTGGTCCGCTGGCCTGCCGCAGGGGCAACGTGCCCACTCGCGGCGGCCCACGGTCGGCAGTCGCCGCGGCCGCCGTCGCCTCAACCCACTGCTGCGGCTCGCACGTCGGTGCGATCCCATGCATGCCGGCGGGCGGATCACCCGCCGACTGCATGCCGCCACGCAGCGTGGCCGATGCAGGCGACGGCGTTCCATACACGGTCGGTGGGCTTGAACACGAACTCCTGCTTGGGGGACGCCCGCGGCCTTACGGCCGGTCGGCTTTCATGGCACGGGGATCGATGCCACGCGGAAAGGCACACAGGTTGAAAACCTGCGCTACAGGAGCAGCGAGGGGCTGCCCGTGCCCTCGAGCGGGCTGTGGGAGCAAGCGGAGCCACGACCAATCCGCCTGCGGCGGATCGGTGCCCGGCGAAGCGCAGCGGACACGCAGTGAGCCGAGGCCGGGAGGGCCGAGGCGAACGTCCAGCGAGAGGGCACGGGCAGCCCTGAGCGGCGCGCCAGCAAGAGCCCGCGACAAGCCGGGAGCCGCTGTCGTATGCTCTCGCCCATGAGCACCTGCCGCTGCCCGATCTGCTCGGGCGAGACCCACGAGATCCGCGCCAAGCTCGTCTGCCGCCAGTGCGGCGCGATCCTCGAGACGTGCTGTGAGGGCGGCCCGATGGGAGCCCCGGCCGATGACGCGGCCGCGCCACCGTCACGATCGGAGCGACCGGAAAACCCACGCGACGAGTGAGTTTTCGGGTCGGGAAAGATCGATCTGGTGAGGGAAGTTTGCCGGCAGCGCAAACCGGGCCGATCGCGGTGTCCCTGCGTAGCGGGACGCCCTGACGGCTCGGCATGCCGGCGGCTTGTTCCGTGATGCCCGTTCGGCGGCGCCACCACTGGGGGTGGCGATCGTCGGCGTCAGCATCCCGGGACTTCTGTTTCGCGAAACGTCGGGTGTTTTCCCCTTTCCCTCTGGAGGTTTCTCGTGAAGAAGCGTCTGACATTCAGTTTCCTGCCGTGGGCGGCTGCCGCCGGCGTGTGCGTGGGCGGTTTCGCCCGCGGCGCCGATGCGGTTCCGGCTGCTCCCACGCCGGCCGATGCGTCCGTGCTCTCCGCCGCCGACGCGGCCCCGGCCGCTGAGGCCGCTGCCGTCGCCGAGGCTCCGGCCCTCGAGGCCGCTGCCGGTGGTGCGTGCACGAAGACGGTGAAGAAGTGGGTCGTCGTTCCGGAGATCCGGGACGTCCAAGCGACCGAGTGGACCACCGAGGTCCGCGAGCGGTCGTTCCAGGTGACGAAGAAGGTTCCGCGGATCGAAGAGAAGACCCGGAACTACACGGTGATGGTGCCGGAGCAGCGGACGAAGTCGGTGAACTACACCGTCAACGTCAACGTTCCGGAGACCCGGACGGTCGAGTACAAGGTGAACGTGCCCTACACCGAGCAGATCGAGAAGAGCTACACGGTGATGGTGCCCGTCAAGGAAGAGCGGACCCGGACGTGGAAGGTCAACGTGCCTTACACCGAGCAGGTCGAGCAGTCCTACACGGTGATGGTGCCGGTCAAGGAAGAGAAGACCGCGACCTACAAGGTGAACGTCCCCTACACGGAAGAGCGGACCGCCACCTACAAGGTGAACGTGCCCTACACCGAGCAGGTCGAGCAGACCTACACGGTGAACGTGCCCTACACCGAGGAGATGACGGGCTACCGGACGGTTTCGCGTCGCGTGCCGGTCAAGGGCACCAAGACGGTGACCTGCCGGGGCGGCCACTGGGTGACCGAGGCGAAGGAGATTTCGGCGAACGGCAAGTATGACGCCGCCGGCAATCCCTGCTGCCCGAAGGTCGTCTGCTGCCGCAAGTGGGTGCCGACGTGCGAGACCAAGGAGATCGAGGTCACCACGTGGAAGACCGAGTGCGAGCAGGTGCCCTTCACGTACTGCGTGAAGAAGTCCCGCTGCGAGCAGCGGTCGCGGACGGTGTGCGTTCACAAGTCTCGTTGCGAAGAGCGGACGCGGACCTACTGCGTCAAGCTCTCCCGCTGCGAGGAGCGGACGCGGACCTACTGTGTCACGAAGATGGTCCCGGAAACCCGGACCAAGACCGTCTGCGTGAACAAGAGCCGCTGCGAGGAGCGTTCGGGCACCTACTGCGTCACCAAGATGGTTCCGGAGACCCGGACCAAGACGGTGTGCGTGAACAAGAGCCGCTGTGAGACTCGCACCCGCGAGATCACGGTGAACAAGTGCGTTCCCGAGACCCGGACCCGTGAGGTCAACTACACGGTCATGGTGCCCGTGCAGAAGACCCAGACCTACAGCGTGTGCGCCAGCGACACGGTCACCGAGACGAAGACCGAGTCGTACGTCGTCCGCGTGCCGAAGACGGTCACGAAGCAGGTCTGCGTGAAGGTGAAGAAGTGCGTCGAGGAAGAGGTTCCGGCTGGTGACGCCTGCGGCTGCTCGAACGGCAGCGGCAGCGGCAACGGCGGCAGCAAGGGCTGCAAGAAGGGTGGCCTCCTCGGCTGCAAGAAGGGCTGCTAGTCCTTCCCCCGGCGGCACGCCGCCGGGAGCCTGAGCGATAGCGCGGCGGGTCGGGCGAACAGGGTCGCCCGGCCCGCCGTCATCGTTTGGTGACAGGCCCCCCGGACGCCCTTGCGAGCCCCCTGAACGATCCCCTAAAATCCGTCCGGGTTTCTGGGGTCGAGTTCTCTTGCAGGGGGGTCTGGCATGTCAACGCGTACGCGGAGTGCCCGTTCTTGCACCGGTGTGATGAGTCGGTGTGCCATTGCATGGTCCTGCCTCGCCGCAGTGTCGAGCCTGGCGACCGCGGCCCCTCTCACCTGGTCCGGTCCCGCCTCGTCCAACGCCACGTGGACGATCGACGCCACCAACTGGACCGGTGCGACGGGCACCCCGTGGGATGCGGCGAACGGCCCGACGAACATCTCGGTCTTCAACTCGGCCTCCGGCACCGCCACCGTCGTGGATCAGGTCTCCACCAACGGCCTGACGTTCTCCGCAGCCAACGGCCTCGTGACCGGCGGCACCGTCGCGCTCAGCGGCACCGGCGTGCTCGTCACCGTTTCCACCGGCACCAGCACGATCGCCTCGACCGTCACCGGCAGCGGGTTCACCAAGCAGGGTGCTGGCGCGGTCGTGCTCTCGGCGAGCAACACGTTCGGGAGCGGCACGCTGAGCTTTGGTGCTGCCTCATCAGCCAACCACGGCTACATCACCCTGGCCAACGGCAAGGGCCTGGGCAACTATTCGACCGTCAATCTGCTGGGTGACAACGCCTCCGTGGCCGGAATCAACCTCACCGGTGGAATCACCGCGAACTACGCCCTGCGGCTGAATGGCCGGACCGACAACGGCACCTCCTACCAGCTCAAAAACCTCTCGGGCAACAACACCTTGTCGGGCAATGTCACGGCGGTCAACACCGGCGGCAGCTACCTGTTCGTCAGCGACTCCGGGACGCTCACCCTCTCGGGCACGCAAAACTCGACGGTCACCTCGAGTCGAAACTTCGTCTATTCGGGTTCGGGGGCGATCACGATCACGGGGCCGATTCTGAACGGCGGCACGGCCGGCATCGCGGTCGCCAAGAATGGCACGGGCACCCTCACCCTGTCCGGCAGCAACTCCTACCTCGGCAACACGTCGATCAACGGCGGTGTGGTCAGCGTCACCAACAACTCCGGCTTGGGCGGCAGCAGTGTCACGGTCGGCGGCGCCGGCACGCTGAATCTCAACTCGATCACGGTGACGCCCGGCACGAGCACGTTTACCGTCAACGGCGGGTCGCTGCTCGGCGGCTCGTTCGAGGTGGCACGGCTCGTCGGCACGTCGTCGGGCACGATCTCCGCGACACTCTCGGGCACCGGCAGCCTGACGAAGTCGGGGGCCAGCGTGCTGAACCTCACCGGCACCACGTCCTTCACCGGCACCACGCTGGTCAGCGGCGGCACGCTGGCGCTCGGCAATGCGGTGTCGCTCCAGAACACCGGCTTCAACACGGCGAGCACGGGTGTCCTGCGGCTCGCGTCGGGTTCGGCCGCGACGCTCGGCGGCCTCGTCGGGTCGGGTTCCTTCGCGCCCGTCAACTACGGCACGATCTCCGCCCTCACGCTGAACACCCAGCCGGGCAGCACCTTCACCTATTCCGGCAACCTCGCCAACGGAGCGGCCGGCATGTCGCTCACGAAAACCGGTTCGACCGTGGCGTCGGTCGCGGCGCCCGGCGTGCAGGTGCTCTCGGGCACGAGCCTCTACACCGGCGCCACCCTGATCACCGGCGGCGCCCTTCAGTTTGCAAAGCCTGCCGCGCTCTACGGCGGCGACGCGGCGAAGTGGACGGCTGCGAACCTCACGACCGGCAGCGGCGGGGCGTTGGCGATCAACATCGGCGGCGCCGGCGAGTTCACCGCCGCCAACGTGGCCACGCTCCTGGCACTCGCGACCGGCACCAGTGGCTTCCTGCCCGGCGCCGCGATCGGCCTCGACACCTCGAACGCCGGCGGCTCCTTCACCTACTCCTCCGTGCTCGCCGACGGCAACGGTGGCACCAACTCGCTCGGCCTCCTGAAGCTCGGCTCAGGCACCCTCGCACTCACCGCAGCCAACACCTACACGGGTGCCACGACGGTCGCCGGCGGCAGCCTCGTCTTCTCGGGTGCCGGGTCGCTTCCCGCAGCCTCCGCCGGCTGGTTCGTTTCAGGGTCGGGAGCCTCGCTCGACGTGTCCACGCTTTCCACCTCCGGCTACACGCTCGGCGCCGTCGGCGTGGCCGCCGGGGGCACGCTCGCCCTGGGTGCCAACCCGGTCACGTTCGGCGCCGGTTCCGGCAGCACGATCGCCGGCACACTCACGGGCAACGGCGGTCTCACCTACACAGGCATCACACCCCTGACCCTCAGTTCGAGCAATGGCTATGCCGGCCCGATCGCACTCGCCACCGGCGGTTCCGTCTTCCTGCAGAATCCCTACGGCCTCGGTGACGCGGCCGCGGGCACCACACTCGCCGACGGGTCCCAGATCTACCTGCTGAACACCGCCAACACCGCCCCGATCCCGGAGCCGATCACCTTCGCCTCGGGCACCGCCACGCTCCGTTCAGGCAATGCCGCCTCGTTCACGCTCGCCGGCAGCCTGACGCTCAACGCAGCGGCCACCATGAACAACGACGGCGGCTCCACGATCACGGTGGCGGGGCTCGTGTCGGGCACGGCCGGGATCGTGAAGAACGGTTCCGGCACGCTCGTGCTCACCAACACCACCGCCGCGAACACGTTCTCCGGAGGCATCGTGCAGGCGAGCGCCGGTGGCATCACGATCGGTGCGGCCGGCTCGCAGGGCACAGGCGACATCACCTTCGCCTCCGGTGGCTCGGGGAACGTCACCTTCTCGAACGTGGACGGCACGATCGCCACCAAGCTCGTCGGAGCCGGCGGCACCGGCGGCGTCACCAAGAGCGGTACGGGCACGACCGCACTCGCCGGCGTGAATACCTACACCGGCACCACCACGGTGGCCAACGGCGGCGGGGCGCTGCGGATCGACGACGCCGCGGCGCTGCCGGCCGCGAGCACGGTGGCGTTGGTCAAGTCGTCGACGTCGTCCGGCAGCCTGATCCTCAACGTGGCAGGCACGAACAGGTTCGACAACGTGTTCGCGGGATTCAACTCATCCAATGCGCTCTCCGACGGCGGCACCGCGACCATCCAGAACATCCAGGGCAGCAACACGCTGACATCCAACATGACGATCGCCGGCGGCGGCGGGAACGGCATGAACTTCACCTCGGACGGGGGCCTGCTCACGCTCTCCGGCACGCTCTCCAACGCGGTCGCATCGAGCACCCGGCTGGTGAGCCTCGGAGGTTCCGGCCAGGGCGTCGTCTCCGGGCCGATCGTCAACGGCACGGCCGGAGGCGCCGTGACGAGCGTCATCAAGACCGGTGCCGGCACCTGGTCGCTGACCAACACCGGCAACTCCTTCACCGGAACCCCCGCGATCCTCGACGGCGTCCTCGACGCAGCCAACCTCGCCGACTCAGGCGTCGCCAGTTCGCTGGGCGCCGGCACCACGATCCAGTTGACCGGCCAGGCCACGAGCGGCACCCTGCGGTACACAGGAGCGACCGACCAATCGACCAACCGCACCCTGCAGATCGACGCCACTGGTGGCGCGATCGACTCGTCCGGGGCCGGATCCCTGACGTTCAACGGCGGCGTCACGGTCACCGAGCCATCTTCGTTCGCCCTGACATTCACGAGCGGCTCGACCGTCGCCTTCAACAACGCCGGTGCAACCCCAGGAACCGTGGTCGGCCAGCGATTCACGTCCCCGGCGGTCTCCGGCACCGTCACGATCACCGCCATCAACGGCAACGCCTACACCCTCAGCAGCCCCGCGATCCTCACGGGCGGCAGCACGGCGACGTTCGTCGGCGCGACTGACCGCACGCTGCGACTCGTGGGCACGAACATGGGCGCCAACACGATCGCCGCCACGCTCGCCGACTCGGCCGGCGGCGGCCGGCTGGGGATCACCAAGGCCGGTCCAGGCACCTGGACCCTCGCCGGTGCCAACACCTACTCCGGTCCGACGACCGTCGCGGAGGGATCGCTGGTGATCGGCCCCTCTTCATCGCTCGCCTCCTCCGGCACCGTCAGCGTCGCGCCCGGGGCGACGCTCGACGTCACCGCCGTTCCCGGCGGCCTCACGCTCGCCTCAGGACACGCGCTCGCCGGTGGCGGCCAACTCGCCGGCGCGGTGATCGCCAACGACGGCTCCGTCCTATCCCCCGGCTCGAGCGTCGGCACGCTGACGATCTCGCAGAACCTCTCGCTGGCCGCTGGCGGCAACTACAACTGGCAGATGCTCGACGCCACGGGCACCCCCGGGAGCGGATGGGATCTGCTCGCCCCGGCATCACTGACGCTCTCCTCGCTCGCGGCGGGCACGCCCTTCAACGTCAACCTCGGGTCGCTGTCGTCGGCCAGCCCCGACGTCGCCGGCAACGCCGCCCACTTCGATGCGGCGGTGCCCGGGACCTGGCGAATCATCACCAGCGGCGGTGCGATCTCAGGCTTTGATCCGAGCCTGTTCAAGATCAACACGCTCCCCACGGCCGGCGCCAGCGGGTTCACCAACCCGCTCCTCGGGGGCACGTTCTCGCTGGCGCTCTCAGGTGATTCGCTCGGCATCGACCTGCTGTTCACGCCGGCCACGCCCTACACGTGGTATGGCAACGGCACGAACCCCGGCGGTAGCGGCACCTGGACCACCGCCGGCCTGACCTGGAACGACGGCAGCGGCATGGTCGCCTGGGATTCCACGCGCAACGCCCGCTTTGATACCGCCGGAGGCACCGTCGCCGTCGGAGGCAGCGTGACCGCCGGCAACGGCCTCAACTTCGTGGTCGACGGCTACACGATCACGGGCGCCGGCCTCTCACTCACGGCGGCCAACCGCTCCACCAACGCCGTCAACGTCGCCGCGGGGGCAACCGTGACCTTTGCCAACGCCATCACGGCCGACAACGGCTTCTCGAAGACGGGTGCGGGGCGGATGCTCGTCGTCGGAGCCATCACCGCCGCCGGAGGCGTAAGCGTGACCACCGGCACGTTCGCCATCGGCAATGGAGGTACCGCCGGCAGCCTCACCGGCGACGCCACGATCTCGGCCGGTGCAACGCTCGTCTTCGACCGGTCGGACGCCATCACCTACTCGGGCAGCATGTCGGGCGACGGCTCCGTGCGGATGCAGGGAACGGGGCTGCTCACGCTTACGGGCACGGGCTGCCCGACCGGCGGCCTCCTGCTGGCCGCCGGCACGGTGGGCCTCGGCTCGGCCGATGCCCTCGGCTCGACGGGCACGATCTCGTTCACTGGCGGGGTGCTGCAGTTCTCGTCCGTCAACGCCGGCGACTATTCCTCCCGATTCAGCTCGACGTCCGGTCAGGCGTACGCCATCGACACCAACGGCCAGACAGTGACGCTTGGCTCGGGACTCGCGAGCCCCGACGGCAGCCTCACGAAACTCGGCGACGGCACGCTCGTGCTCGCCGGGCTGAACCTCTACGCGGGCACGACCACGATCCAGGCGGGGGCGGTGCAACTCGGTTCGGGAGGAGCCGGCGGCTCCGTCGCCGGGCCGATCGTCACCAGCGGCACGCTCGCCCTCAACCGCTCCGACGCCTTCACGCTCGGCAACGCGGTCTCGGGATCCGGCATGGTCCGCAAGCTCGCCGCGAACACGGTGACGATCTCGTCGTCGAACTCCTACTCGGGCGGCACGTCGCTCGAACAGGGCAACCTCCAGATCAACGCCAGCGGTGCCCTCGGCTCCGGCACGGTGACGATCACCAACGCGGGCGGCAACACGCGGCTGCTGCTCGGGTCGGGCGTGACACTCGCCAATCCGGTGCTCGTCACGGGCGCCCAGTCACCCGCAGCCGGCAACGGCGTGATCTCGTGCACCTCGGGCACGGCCACGATCACCGGCCCCGTGATCCTCGACAACGCCCCGTCGACGAACGGCGGCCACTTCAACACCTCGGCCGGAGCGACACTCGTGCTCGCCGGACCGATCACGACGTCGGGTGCCAGCGTCGATTTCACGCAGCGGAGCGGCAACATCATCATCAGCAGCACCGGCAACACCGGTTGGGGCACCTTCGGCGTCACCGGCACGCTGCACAACGGGGCCACGAACGCCCTCTGCACGACGGCCACGCTGCGGCTCGGTGCCTCCGGCTCCACCACCTACGACCTCGCCGGATACGACCAGACCCTCGCGGCGATCACGAGTTCCACCACCGTCGCGGTGATCGCGAACAGTTCGACCACCAGCGACTCCACGCTCGCGATCGTCGGCGGCACGGGGACGTACCTTGGCCAGATCGCCGACTCCGTCTTCGGCGGCACCCGAAAGGTGAACCTCGTCGTCGGCGCCGGCGCCAGCCTCTCACTGACCGGCAGCAACTCGTTCAAGGGCACCACGCGAATCCTCGACGGCACGCTCGGCCTCGGCAGCCTCAACGCGCTGGCCGGCTCCACGCTCGACATGAACGCGGCCGACGTCGGCACGCTCGTGCTCACCGCCTCCACGTGCAATGTCGGCGCCCTCACCGGCTCCAGGGGCATCGACGTGGGGGCGAACACGCTCGCCGTCGGCGGCAACGGCCAGAGCACCACCTACACCGGCGTGATCACGGGAGCCGGCGGCCTCACCAAGTCCGGCACCGGCACGATGCTGCTCACCGCCACCCAGACGTACACCGGGCCCACGGGCGTCGGGGGCGGCACCTTGCAGATCGTCTCCAACGACCAGTTCGTCACCTCCAGCACGCTCGCCTTCACCGGCAGCAACGCGACATTCGACATCGGCTCGACGACCCAGACGTTCGCCACCATCACCACGCCCTTCGGCGGCGCCTACGACGGCATGGCGATCAGCGGCTCGGCCGGAACGATCCTGCTCACCGGTCCCGGAAACTTCGAAGTCGGCCCGGGCGGCGCCGGCAACGGCGCTGCGACGGCCGGCCACAAAGACGCCCTGTCGCTGGCGAATCTCGGCACGTTCACCTTCGTGAACCCCTCCGGCACGGTCCGCGTGGGCCTCAAGGTCTCGTCGAGCAACTCTGGAGCCCCCGGCACGTCGAGCCTCACGCTCGCCAACGTCAACACGATCACCGCGGCTGCCGTCAGCATCGCCGATGTCTCGGCCAACAGTGATGGCGGCGGTGGCCTGCTGCTGCTGGGCCAGTCGAATGCGTTCAACATTGGCGCGTTCAACCAGTCGTCGGGCGGCCGATCCGACAGCGCTGTCCGGTTCAACACCGGACTGACGAATCCCTTGCTCGTGCTCCGCGGCACCGACGGCACCGGCCCGGTCGGCTCGTGGACGATCGGGCAGGTCGCCACCTACGTCGGTGCCCGGTCGTCGTTCCTGTCGACCGCCGACTTCTCCGCCGGCACGCTCGACGCCAAGGTGACGACGCTGACCATCGCGCAGGCCAATACCTCCACCCAGACTCTCCGCACGGGCATCCAGAACTCGGTGTTCACGATGGGCTCGGGCACGCTCGACGCCGGCAGCATCGTCGTGGGTCGGATCACCGGCGCCGCGGGGGGGTCGGTCGGTACGGGCACCTACGCCGCCAACGGCACGCTCACGGTCGCCAATGCCAGCGCCCTCGTCCGGGTCACGAGCCTCACGCTCGCCGAGAACACGATTCTCGGCACCGGCACCACCGGCTCGTTCCGGGCGGTGTCGGGCACCGTGAACCTCTCGGCGGGCACGCTCCAGGCCGGCTCGATCGCCCGCGGCGCCCAGACCGGCTTCGCCGACTCGGTGTCGGCCGGCATCACCTGGACCGGCGGCACGATCAGCAACCTCGACGGTTCAAACCTGACCATCGACACCGTGCCGATCTCGCTCGCGTCGGGCACTGGCACGCTGGCGACGTCCGGAACCAGCACGATCACGATCAACGCCGGGTCGCCGATCTCGGGTGCAGGGTCGCTCGTCAAGGCGGGCGCCGGCGTGGTCGTCCTCCAGTCGGCCAACACCTTCACCGGAGCCACCCGGATCGCCGCCGGGTCGCTCACCCTCGCCTCCACGGCGGCCCTGGCGGGCTCCACGCTCGACATGAATGCCACCGACACCGGCACGCTTACGCTGTCGCCGGCCGGCGGCACCTTCAGCCTCGGTGGCCTGCAAGGCTCCCGGGGCATCGACCTGGGCACAAGTTCACTCTCGGTCGGCGGCAACGGACAGAACACGACCTATTCCGGGACGCTCTCGGGCGCAGGCGGCCTGACGAAAGATGGAGCCGGGACGCTGGTGCTGGCAGGAGCCAACACGATCTCCGGCAGCACGACGGTGCGGTCCGGCGTGCTCCGACTCGCCAATGGCGCGGCCCTCGGCACCAGCCATGTCACACCGGTCGCCGGCGGCACCTTGGCGATGGCGCCGTACCTGCAGACCACCGTGGGCGGCCTCGCCCCGAATGCAGGAGGCCTCACCGACGTGGGCAGCGGGCTGATGACGGTCGCGGCAGGACTGCCGGCGGCCGACATGCTCACCGCCCTGCTCACCGGCCGCGGCGACGGCTCGTGGAACGGCACCAGCGGCATCACCTCGAGTCAGGCCGTGGCCGATCTCGCCGCCAGCATTCCGCGAACCGTCGGCTGGCTCGACAACGGCGACGGCTCGGTGACCTTCGCATTCGCAGCCGCGGGTGACACCAACCTCGACTGGAACGTCGACATCCTCGATGCCGCCAACTTCCTTGCCGGCGGCAAGTTCGACTCGGGCATGCCGGCCAGTTGGATCGAGGGCGACTTCGGCTATGACGGTGTCGTCGACATTCTCGACGCCGCCGACTTCCTCTCAACCGGACTCTTCGACGCCGGTGCGTACAACCCGCCTCCGGGTATGGCCGGTGCCGTGGCAGCCGTGCCCGAACCCGCCACGGTCGCGCTCGCCGTGGTGGGACTTGCCGCAGCCGCGGTCGTTCGCCGCCGCCGCTGGTGAACCCCAATGGATGTGCCGGTCAACGCGGCCCCATACGGTACGCCCCCGCCGTGATCGCACCGGTGCCGGAATCGTCTTCCGGTATTCTGATCCTCGTCGCCGC
>JAGWWA010000143.1 GCA_018970605.1 Planctomycetota bacterium
CTGCCCGCCGTGTGGGACAGGAACTGGGGCTATCTCTTCCGCACCGGCACTGCGCCCGTCCTGCTGGGTGAGTTTGGCAGCAACCTCGCCACGGCCAGCGATCAGGCCTGGTACGCCACGATGATGAACTATCTGAAGGGGGACCTCGACGGCAACGGCACCAACGACCTGGCCGCGGGTCAGCAGGGGATCAGCTGGACCTACTGGGCCTGGAATCCCAACTCCGGCGACACCGGCGGCATCCTGGCGAACGACTGGAAGACCGTGAACACGGCCAAGGTCGATCCGCTCAAGGCCGTGCAGTTCCAGTTCCCGGCGGTGACGGGCTCGGGCGCTGCGGTCACCACGACCCCGATGACGTTCACCGTGTCGCTCTCGGCGGCGAGCACGCAGTCGGTCACCGTGCACTATGCCACGGCCGACGGTACGGCGGTCGTCGGCAGCGACTACACGGCCACGTCCGGCACGCTGACGTTTGCCCCGGGGGAGACGCAGAAGACCGTGACGGTGCTGGTCAACCGCGACACCGCGGCGGAGGCGACGGAGACGTTCTCCCTGAAGCTGAGCAGCCCGACGAATGCCACGCTCACGAAGACGGCTGCCACGGGCACCATCGTGGATGACGACACGACAACGCCGACGCCCACTCCGACCCCAACGCCCACCCCCACGGTTCCGACGCTGAGCGTGTCCAGCGGCCGGGTCAATGAAGGCACCACCGGCACGACCGCGCTGCAGTTCACGGTGACGCTGTCCGCAGCCTCCACGCAGACGGTTTCCGTTCAGTATTCGACCGCCGACGGCACCGCGACCGCCGGCAGTGACTACACCGCCGCCAGTGGCACGCTCACGTTCGCCCCGGGGCAACTCACGAAGACGATCACCGTCGGCGTCATCGGCGACACGACGGTGGAGTCGGACGAGACGCTGATCGTGAGGCTGGGCACGGCGCTGGCCGCGACGATCCTCAACGGCACCGGCACCGGCACGATCGTCAACGATGATGCCGCGAAGGCCGGGACCTACAACTACGCCGACGTGCTGCAGAAGTCGCTGCTGTTCTACGACGCCCAGCGGTCGGGCGACCTGCCCGCCAGTTTTCCGCTCAACTGGCGGGGCGACTCCGCACTGAACGACGGCAAGGACGTGGGGGTGGACCTCAGCGGCGGCTACTACGACGCCGGCGACCACGTGAAGTTTGCCCTGCCGATGGCGTCGTCGATGACGCTGCTCGGCCTCGGCGTGGTGCAGTACCGCGATGCCTACGTCACCAGCGGCCTGCTGCCACAGATGCTCGACGCCCTGAAGTGGGGCACCGACTGGCTCGTCAAGGCGCATCCGTCGGCGAACGTGTTCTATGCCCAGGTCGGCAACGGCAGCGCCGATCATGCATTCTGGGGCGCGCCCGAAGTCATGACGATGGGCCGCCCGGCTTACAGGCTCGACGCCACGCGCCCCGGCTCCGATGCGGCGGGCGAGGCGGCGGCGGCGCTGGCCGCGGCCTCGATCGTGTTTCGGCCGACGGATGCCGCGTACGCCGACCTGCTCCTCAAGCACGCCCGGGAACTCTTCACATTCGCCGACACCTATCGGGGCAAGTACTCCGACAGCATTTCCGACGCCGCGGCCTACTACAACTCGTTCAGCGGCTACAACGATGAACTGGCCTGGGGGGCGACGTGGCTCTACAAGGCCACCGGCGAACAGGCATATCTCACCAAGGCGGAGTCGATCTACGCCGCGAGTCTCGCCGGCCAGCAGCTGCAGTGGACGCACTCGTGGGACGACAAGACCTACGGCACCGCCGTGCTCTTGGCGCAGGTGACGGGCAAGGCGGTCTACAAGGCCGATGCCGAGCGGTGGCTCGATTACTGGACGGTCGGCAACTCGAGCGGAAGAGTCAAGTACACCCCCGGCGGCCTGGCCTTCCTCGACACCTGGGGCTCACTGCGGTATTCCGCCAACACGTCGTTCCTCGCGCTCGTCTACAGCGACACCGTGGGGGACAAGAGCGGCCGCTACCATGACTTCGCGGTCCGGCAGATCAACTACATGCTCGGCGACAATCCGCAGGGGCGGAGCTACGTGGTCGGCTTCGGCAGCAATCCGCCGCTGAATCCGCACCATCGCGGTGCCAGCGGCGTGTACGACGGCAACGTCAACGCGGCCTACAACAACCGCCACATTCTCTACGGGGCGCTCGTGGGCGGCCCGCAGACCGCCAGCGACAGCGACTACGTCGACTCGCGGGGTAACTACATCTGCAACGAGGTGGCTCTCGATTACAACGCGGCCTTCCAGGGGGCCTTGGCGAGGCTTTCCACGGAGTTTGGCGGCAAGGTGGTGGCCGCCATGCCGCCGGCCGAGACGCCGACCAACGAGTTCTTCGTGCAGGCGGCGGTGAACACGGCAGGCAGCGGCTTCACGGAGATCAGGGCGATCCTCAACAACCAGTCGGCCTGGCCGGCCCGGATGTCGACGAACCTCTCGTTCCGCTATTTTCTGGACATCTCGGAGGTGAAGGCAGCGGGCTATACGGCCGCCGACGTGCAGGTGACCAGCAACTACACGCAGGGGGGAATCGTCAGCGGCCTGCAGGCATGGGATACGGCCAAGGGTATCTATGTGGTCACGGTCGACTTCGCCGGCACCGCGATCGGTCCAGGGACGGGCAGTTCCTACTGGAGGGAGGCGCAGTTCCGCGTGGGCTTGAAGAGTGGGCTGCCGGCCTCCGCGTGGAGCGCCCTCAACGACTGGTCCTACCAGGGCATCGGGACCGATCGGAATGCACCAGCCAAGACGGCCTTCATGCCGGTCTACGAACTGGGCAAGGTGCTCTTCGGCCAGGTGCCGGCCGGCTCGCTGACGGTATCACCGTCGCCGACTCCAACGCCTACACCTACCCCCACGCCCACGCCAACACCCGCTCCCACCGGTGGCATCGCGGTGACGTACACGCAGACGAGCGGCTGGGGCACGGGTTTCAACGGCGACCTCAAGATCAGGAACACCGGCACGACGGCGATCAATGGCTGGACGATGGAGTTCGACATGAAGGCGAACATCGTCAACATCTGGAACGCCGTGATCGTGAGCCACGTGGGGACTCGCTACGTGATCAAAAACGCGTCGTGGAACGGCACGATCGCGGCAGGGGCCGAAGTCTCATTCGGCTTCCAGGCCGACGGCATCGCCGGCGAGTTGCCGTCCAACAAGAAGGTCAACGGCGTGCTGATCGCGTAGGCGAGCACGCGGCGTCTGATGGTGGTTCGCCCCACGCCTTACGGCGTTGGGCTTGTACAGGCCAGGAAGCCGACCGGCCGTAAGGCCGCGGGCGCTCCACGCTGGACGCGGCGTCTGATGGTAGTTCACCCCACGCCTTACGGCGTTGGGCTTGTGCAGGCCAGGAAGCCGACCGGCCGTAAGGCCGCGGGCGCTGCACGCTGGACGCGGCGTCTGGTGCTTGGTGGAATGCCACTGGCCGACCGATCCCCGGGCGGTCTCGGGCCCGGCGGCGGCGGACTGCTGGCGGCTGGCCGAAACCCCTGTTCGCGCCTCCGAGCGACAACGCGACGAGATCATGGGAATGGACGAGGGCCGCGACGAGCTTCCGGCCGGTTCGATCACGGTGCGGGCGCTCTCGTTCGACGAGCCGGGGCTGCCGGCCGTCTGGGAGCGGCTGCTCGCCGCGAGCGACGTGCGGCCGATCACGCAGACGTTCGACTTCCAGAAGCTCTGGCGGGAGACCTACGAGGTGGAGCAGCTGCTCCTGCTCGCGGCGGAACGGGATGGCGAGACGGTGGCGATCGCGCCCTGGTTCGCGACGGGCGGGATGGTGTTCTTCCTCGGCGTGGGCGAGGCCGACTACCACGACATCGTGGGCGCCGGCCAGGATGCCGATGTGGTGACGGCGCTCGTGGCCGCGGCGGCGGCGTGGGCCGACGACTTCGAGGGCTTCAAGCTCCACTTCTTCCCGGAGGAGTCGCGGACACCCGCGGCGCTCGAGGTCGCCGCTTCCCGGGTCGGACTCGACCTGCACGAGATGGGCGAGATCGTCACGGTCGTTGTTGACATGGCGGCCGATCCGGCGGCGGTGCGGCGGGCCGTGAGTGGCTCGATGAACAAGCGGGAGGGCTGGTTTCGGCAGCGGGGCGGAATCCGCGTGCAGCCCCTGACGACGGCCGCCGAGGTGCTGCCGCTGCTCCCCGAGTTTTTTGCGATGCACGAGGCCCGGTGGCAGACGAAGGGGATCGAGAGCAACTACGTCCGGCCCGAGGTGCGGACATTTCTGGAACGGTGGGTGGAGGTGTCGGCCGCGCACGGCTGGCTGCGAGCGCTGCGGATCGAGTGGGAGGGGCGGACCCTGGCGATGGAGTTTTCCTGGGAGTATGAGTCACGGCAGTACTGTGGGCAGTGGGCGTTTCCGCTCGCCGACGCGCGGCGGTCACCGGGGCAGGTGCTCCTGCGGCACTCGGTGCTCCAGGCGCTCGACCGCGGCGTGACGATCTACGACCAG
>JAGWWA010000144.1 GCA_018970605.1 Planctomycetota bacterium
CGAGCCAGCGTGACACCCGGGCCGCCGATGACATCGAGCCCCCGGTAGTCGATCGATGCGGGATGATCCGGGTCGGCGAAGGCCACGGGTCGCGTGCCACCGAGCGGCTGCCAGCCCACGCGGCCATCGCCGCAGACGGCAAGGCAGCCGAGCAGCCGAGCCTCACCCGACATCAGCAATCCGACGCGTCCCGGCAGGGCGGGAAGGGCTGGCGATTCGTCGGCGGCCGCGTCATGCCGCATCACCGCCTCAGCCACGAACTCCACCGGTTCGGCGAACAGGTCCGTCGCGACCCGAACCACCGCGGGATCGTCCGCCTCGATGACGCGGCCGGGCAGTCGCCCACCGTGCACCAGTTCGATCGGCGACGCACCGCCGACGGCCGGGCTGGTCAACCCGACGACGACGGCCAGGCACGCCCACGCCTCGCGGCAGCCACCGAAGGTCATGGCCGAAAGGGCCTCCGTCCGCTCCAGGCACGCGGCAACGCAGCCGCCTCGCCGGTCTCGAGAATCCCCTGCTGTTCGATCCACGATCGCATCGATTTCCCCTGATTCATCAGGAGCGCGAGCGTCCGCCACTGCCGCTCGCTCATCGCCTTCTGAAACGGCACCGCATCGACTCCGGACAGGACCATGTAGACGAGGTTCAGTTGCAGATGGGCGTTTTCCTGCTCGGGCGTGAGTTCGTCGATCCGCAGCGGCGGCTCGTTCGCCAGCAACGCCGCGGCGAGGAGGTCGTGCTGGGCCTGTGTCATGCCGAGCATGTCGTCCATCTTGGAGAGCGTCGATACGACCATCGTCCTCCAGCGGAACGTCCGCCGGGCCCTGATCTCGGCGTCGATGCCTTCCACCTGCGCGGGATCGAGCGTCGAGGGCAGCACGGCGGCGAACAGGGACCCCGGATCGAACAGCCGCCGGAGGAGCTGGCGGCACTCCTGCACGTCCTGCTGGAACTGATGCCACTTCTTCTGGCCTTCCGGATCGTTGAGGTTGACCCGGGTGCCGGCATACTTCGCCCGCGTCGCATCGACGGCGGCCGCAAACCGCCGGATGTCCGACTCCATCGCGAGACGGAGCTTCCGTCGCTGGGCGTCGGTCAGTTCGCAGGATGCGGCGATCCGCTCCAGCCGCTTCTCGCCGAGGCTCCGGGCGCGGGAAAAGCTCGGCGATTCCGGCGGCGGCTCCTCGGCGGCGGCGACACCGCCCGGGAGTATCACGCGGCGACCGTTGAGAATCAGCTGGCCCTGGGGGGCCACCACGACGTTCGCATTGCCCCCGCGGAGCACCCAGCCGTTGCCCCCCTGCTCGAAGAGATTGGCATCGAAGTTGGCACCGAGGTCGATGAGATGCTGCTGGTCCGCCTGAGCCTGCGGTGCAGGCGGCTCCTCGATCACTCGATCGTCCTCGGCCCATGCCGGCACACCGACGAGAACCAGCGCCGCGCACTCCCACGCCGACCACGCACGTCTCATGGCGCCGCTCCCTCCGTCCACCAGTCGTCCTCCTGATGGAGCCCCTGACTGTCGAAGTTCCAGCCGACGTGCATACCGACCACCGCCATCCCGGCCGCCTTGCGCCATCGCGTCCACTCGTCCCGCTGGACCTCGTCCAGGTGCGGCTCGATGCAGGCGTTGGCATAGTCGGGCGCTGGGCGGAAGTTGTTGATCACCATGCCCGTGTCGTCGAGTTCCCTGAGCCAGGCGTCTTCCCAGCGGGCCTCGAGGTCGTCCTCGATCGCCTGCCGCTGCGCGGCCGAGAGGTCGAGATGCCGATCGAGCTTGGCGACGATCGCCACCCGGGCCGCCTCGCCGCGACGGGCCATCCGCGCCGCCTGCTCGCGGGCGTAGGCCGCCAGTTGGTCGGCCGAGGCGTGGGGCGCGAACGTCTTTTCGATCGGATTCTGGATGCTGCGTCGCGCGTCGAAGGCTCGTCGCTGCTGGCCGCCGAGCATCTGCCGGGTTGCGAACTCCAACGCCGTCTTCGTCACGGCCGCCCGACCGGCCGCGAGCACCTCCTGTCGCGCCGCCACGGGAAGATTCGGGCAGGCCTGGCGGACCATCTCCAGTTCAGTCCGCAGCACCGGCTGGAAGAGCTGTTCCATGTGCTTGGCCTGCTGGCGGATCTGCTTCCGCTGCTGCCACCGCTGGGCCTGTGCCGGATCCTTGGGCATTTCTCCGTCCTCCGCTTCGTTGCCGGGGATCGGCGGATCAGCCGGCTGGGGCAGCGGTGCGATCGCATTGAACATGGCCCGCAGGCCAAACCCCAGAAACCCGCCGCCATTGCCCGCCGGAGCGGGACGACTCTCGGCATCGACGAGTGGCTCGGTCTCCACGTCGAGTTCCACCTCGGCGGGCTCGAACACCTCCATCACCGCTTCGGCTGGCGGCTCCACCGATTCGACGACACGCGGGGCCTCGGTCGAGGCAGCCTCCGCGACGGCGCACGCCGCCGCCCATCCCGCGATCCACCGGCACGCCGTGGCACGTCTCATCGTTCGTACACCGGGAGAAACTTGTAGTTGACCGCGAGCGACAGCAGTGCCAGCGACGTGTCGACGGTGCCGCCGAATCCGCCGCCGCGGCCGGCGAACCCGGCGAAACTGCCGTCCTTGGCCTGCATCGACTTCATCTCCTTCACGAGGCCTGCATTCCACTTCTCCCACACCGCGACATCGGCCTGAAAGAGCGCCTGGGCGCGGTAGTAGCGGGTATACGTCGGATAGCCCTCCGCTCCCGCCTGCTCGTTGCCGAGCGACCGGCCCTTGAGATAGCTCGACGCCTTGATGTATTGGGGGAGCGCCTTCTGCCGCGCGATCGCAAGCACGAGCACGCCGATGCTCGTCACCGCGTCGCTGCCGCCGCCGGGGCCGCCGGAATAGCCGAGCTGCCCGTTGGGCCCGGTCATCGAGGCGTAGTACTTGATCGCCTTGTCGATCGCCTCGTCGGGCACCTCGATGCCCGCATTGCGCGCCCCGAGCAGTCCCATCATCACGGCGCCGCTCACCGACGTGTCGGCATCCTTGGCGTCGGGCGAGTACCGCCAGGCGCCGTGCGGGTTGTTCTTTGCGCTCGTCACGGCGCACCGCACCGCGAGTTCGAGCGCCTGCCCGATCGGCCGGCCCTTCTGATTGCCTGCAGCGGCTTCCGTCCAGAGCGTGCGATCGTCCACGGTGCCATAGGCCTCCGAGAGCGCCAGCATGCCGAAGCCGTGCTGGTACATGCTGTCGTGCCCCTGGCCCGAACCGAGGAAGCCCGTCTCGGCGTTCTGCGACACGATCATGTTCCGCAGCGCCTTGCGGATCGGCACCCGGTAGGGTCCGTGGTTGGGATCCTCGCCCGAGGCCAGCAGGGCCATCACCGCCATCCCGGTCACACCGGGGCCGGCCTGGCCATCCTTCCACGCGCCGCTGTCATCCTGCGTCTTGATGAGATACCGCAGGCCGGCGTCGTACATCTCACGGACGTCGCGAGGAACCGGGTCACCGTAGCGGACGACGGGCCCCTGCCCGCGGGCCGTCACCGCCGCCATGACCAACGCCATGCCGAAGATCGTGTGCCGCACCATCACCGTCGCTCCTTCTCGAACCTGTTGAAGTAGGCGTCGAGACCGGCGCGAAACTCCTCGGGCAGCACGCGGCCACTCGTGCCGGTGGCCTGCTCCTTCTCACCTCCCTCGCCGCGGCCGCTGCGGTTGCCACGGCCGGCGAGGGCGAGGGCGGCACTCGTGGCCGTTCCCGTGCCGCCGCCACCGGGCGTCGCGCTGCCGCCGCCACCGCCGCCGCCACCACCACCGCCGCCATTCGAGGCCGCGGCCTGGGCTGCGAGCAGCAGTTCGATCGCCTCTGTCTCGGCGCCGATCGCCTTCGGCCCCGTGTCGGGGGTGCCGAGCAGGTCGGTCGCCTCGGCCATCACCTCCTCCACCTTCTCGAAGAGTTGGATCTCCTGCCCGAACGCCTGCTCGCCGTCGGGCTCCTCGAGGAGCCGATCGACGAGATCGACGACCCGGTCGGCGAGCGCGTCCTGGCGGTCGGCGAGCTTCTCAGCCTGGGCCGCATGCTCGTCGGGGGCCACGGCGGCCTTGGCCTGCTGGGCCACGCGGGTTTCTTCACGGAGATTCACCTCCTCCTCGAGGATCTTCATCGCCTCGAGTACCACCTCCGGCGGCACGCTCTCGCGAGGCGGCCCGCTTCCCTCGCCGCTGCCGCCCTGCGGCGGCGGCACGAGGTCGTCGGCGAGCCGATCGAACGTGTCCGACCAGAACTCCGCCTGCGCGATCGACATGCCCGCCTCCTTGAGGACGTCGTCGGAGAGTTGGCGGAGGCTGCCGAGCGTGTCGAGTTCCTTCATCTCCTCGAGCACGGTGTGAAAGGCGGGCAGCTGCCGACGGTCGAAGTAGGCCTGCAGGTCATCCATCAGCGCCGACATGCGGTCGGTCTCGCGGAGCGACTGTTCGCGGACGTCGCCGAGCGCCCGCTTCACCGGCTCGGGTTGCCGGTCCGCCTT
>JAGWWA010000145.1 GCA_018970605.1 Planctomycetota bacterium
CGACGACGCGTCGAGGCGTGAGATCACGGCGTTCCTGCAGCGCGCCGCGGCCTCCGGCCGGCCCGCGCGGCCGGCCCGTGTGCACCTCGCCATCACCACGCTCGCCGACGCCCGCATCGGATGGGTCGAGGCCCTCGGGCTCGGTGAACACTTCCGGGACGCTCGGATCGATGCCGACCGCACGGAGCAGGGGGGTACGACGATCATCACCGCCACCACCGCCAACATCACGGCCGTCGCGTTCCACGACATCCCGCCGCATGCGACCCTGAAGATCGACGGTGCCGACATCGCGGGTCGTGATCTCGCCGCGGCCGTGCCGCTCGTGCTCGCCCGCGAGGGCCTGCGGCCCGACGGCCCGTGGCAACCCGCCACCGTGGCCGATCTGCCGCCGTTGCGGAAGCGGCCCGGGCTCAGCGGCCCGATCGACGACGCCTTCATCCGCCCGTTCATCGTCGTGCCCCCGTCAGGCCCCGGCATCGATCCCGCAATCGACCGGTTCGCGACTGGCGAGTTCGTGCACTTTCGTCGCCGCTGGCACGATCTCTTCCGTGGAGACCTGCCGGTGGTGGCGGCGGACGACGTCACGGCCGAGATGCTTCGCGACACGAATCTGGTGCTCTTCGGCGATCCCGTCTCGAACCCGCTGATCGCGCGGGTCGTGCGCGGCCTGCCGATCGTCTGGACCCGCGAACAGCTCGTCGTCGCCGGGCAGCCGTACGCGTCCACGGACCACATTCCAGTCTTGATCCATCCCAACCCGCTCTGCCCCCCGACGGCCGCCACCGCAGGCCGCTACGTGGTTCTCAACTCGGGCATCACCTTCCGTGAGGAAGCCGACAGATCGAACTCGTGGCAGAATCCGAAACTTCCCGACTGGGCGGTCGTTGACATCACCGTGCCCCCGGACGACCGCGGGCCGGGCCGGATCGCCGCGGCTGGATTCTGCGACGAGACCTGGCGAATCCCGGCCCCCTGAGAAAGCTCGGCCATGCCCACGACCCGACGCCACCTCCGGTCTCTCGCCGTCGCCGCCATGCTCTCGGCGGCTGCCGCCGCAGGCCACGCGTCGGCGTCGATCCGCGACGTGTGGGCGACGCACTGCGGCAGCTGCCACTTCGACGGGGCGCGGGAGGGCAACCTCGCGCTCGACGCGATGCTCGACCGCCTCGGGGAACGGCCCACCGCGGACGGCGGCCACGACCACTCGGCCTGGATGGCGGTGCTCCGCAACCTCCGCGCGGAGACGATGCCTCCGGCCGACGAGCCGCGGCCCTCGGCTGAGCTGCTGCGCCAGCTGATCGCATTCGTGGAGCGGGAAGCGTTCCACCTCGATCCCGCCCGCCCCGACCCCGGCCACGTCGTGCTCCGCCGGCTCAATCGACACGAGTATGCCAACACGATCCGGGATCTCACCGGCCTCGACGTCGAGGTGATGAACGAGCTGCCGAGCGACGACACCGGCTACGGCTTCGACACGATCGGCGACGTGCTCTCGATGTCGCCGCTGCTCGTGGAGAAGTACCTCGCGATCGCCGAACGGGTGGCCGATGCGGTCGTCGACGAGGCGGTGCCCGAACGCGGACCGAACGGCGCGGCCCGCCGGTATCCACGCAGCGTCCGCAGGGTGTTTTCGCAGGGTCCGCCGCCGGCTGACGTCGCGGCACGACCCGCCCATCTTCGCGACACGATCGCCCGGCTGGCCGACCGCGCCTTCCGCGGCCGCGGCGACGACGACACGACCGACCGGCTCGTGGCCGTGGCCCGCCTCGCGATCGAGCAGCCCGACGGCACCTTCGAGAAGGGCGTCGCGGCGGCCCTCGCCGCCATGCTCTCCTCGCCCCGCTTCCTGTTTCGCTTCGAGGCCGACGGCCGCGACGAGGTGGCGGAACCGGGCGTCACGGCGGTGCCGCTCGACGACCTCGCCCTCGCCGCACGGCTCTCCTACTTCCTCTGGAGTTCGATGCCCGATGACGAGCTGATCGCGGTCGCCCGCGAGGGCCGGCTCCACGCCGAACTCGATCGCCACATCGATCGGCTGCTCGCCGATCCGCGAAGCGACCGCTTCGTGGCCGACTTCGTCGGGCAATGGCTGCAGACCCGCGACGTGGAGATCCTGCCGTTCGACACCCGCCGCGTGCTCCGCGGCCGCGACCGCTTCCTCGGGCAGAAGATCTTCAGCGACCGCGTCCGCCGCGCGATGCGGGCGGAAACCGAGATGCTCTTCGCCCACGTGCTCCATGAAAACCGGCCGGCGACCGACCTGCTCGTCGGGCGGGAGACCTTCCTCAACGGGCCGCTCGCCAGGTTCTACGGCATCGCCGATGTCGAGGGTCCGGAGATGCGGCTGGTGACGCTTCCCGCCGACGCCCACCGCAGCGGCCTGCTCACGCACGGCAGCCTGCTCGTGGTGACCTCGAACCCGACCCGCACCTCGCCGGTGAAGCGGGGCAAGTTCATCCTCGACAACCTGCTCGGAACGCCGGCCCCGCCCCCGCCGCCCGACGTGCCGCCGCTCGAGGAGGTGGCCGCACAGTCCGGCCGCACTCCCTCGATGCGGGAACTGATGGAACTGCACCGGCAGGACGCCCTCTGCAACTCCTGCCACGCCCGCATGGATCCGTTGGGCCTCGCGCTCGAGGAATACAACGCGATCGGCCAGTGGCGGGGCGACGACGCCGAGGGCATCGACACCAGCGGCCGGCTGATCACCGGCGAGTCGTTCGCCGACGCCCACGACCTCGCCACCCTGATCGCCGGTCCCCGCCGCCGTGATTTCCACCGGTGCCTGGCGGAGAAGCTGCTGGTCTACGCGCTCGGACGCGGGCTCGAATACTTCGACGGCCCGGCGGTCGATACCATGGTGGAGCGATTGGAGCGCGACGGCGGCGGCCTCGGCACGCTGGTGCACGCCGTCTGCGAGAGCGTGCCGTTTCGGATGCGGCGAACGACGACACCCGCGGTGGAGGACCGGTGATGAGCGACGGCCCACTCGAGCCTTCACATGGCCTGTCGCGGCGGCGGTTTCTCGCCGCGACGGCGCTTCGCGGACTCGGCACGGCGATCGCCCTGCCGTCCTTCGCATCGCTCCGCGCGACGGAGACCCCCGCGGATCCGCCCACGCGGATGGCGTTCGTCTACGTGCCCAACGGGGTGCACGTGGACCGCTGGCAGTCCAGTGGCAGTGGACGCGACTACCAGCTCGGCGCGACGCTCGAGCCGCTCGCCGACCTCCGCGACCATTTCCAGGTGATCAGCGGCCTCGCCCACCGCAACGGCACCGCGGGGCCCGACGGCGCGGGCGACCACGCCAGGGCGACGGCCACGATCCTCACGGGAATGCGGCCGCGAAAGACGTCGGGCTCTGACATCCGCGCCGGGATCTCGGTCGATCAGCTGGCGGCGCAGCGGATCGGCCGGCAGACGCGGTTTCCGTCGCTGGAGCTCTCCTGCGACGCGGTCCGCAAGAGCGGGTCGTGCGATTCGGGCTACGCATGCGCCTATTCCTACAACATGTCCTGGCGGAGCGAGTCGCAGCCCGCCACGCCGGAGGCGAACCCCCGGCTCGTGTTCGAGCGGCTCTTCGGCTCGGGCACCGGGGCGGAGCGGGCCCGCAGCATCGCCGCCCGGCGCGACGGCCAGCAGTCGGTCCTCGACTTCGTCGCCGAGGAGGCACGCAGCCTCGGTGGGCGGCTCGACGCCGCCGACCGCCGCAAACTCGACGAGTATCTCACCGGCATCCGCGAACTCGAGGCCCAACTCGCTCGGTTCGACCGCCTGCCCAAGCCGCAGGTGCCCGACATCGACCTGCCCGACGGCCCGCCGCCGTCGTATGGGGAGCACATGCGGTTGATGGCCGACATGCTCGTGCTCGCCTTCCAGACCGACTCCACGCGGATCGCGACGCTGATGTTCGCCCATGACGGCAGCGACCGCACGTTCCCCGAGATCGGCGTCGGCGACGGCCATCATTCGATCTCGCACCACCAGGGAGATCGGGAGAAACTCGACAAGATCGCCCGCATCGACCGGTTCTACGCCGAGCAGTTCGCCTACCTGCTCCGCCGCCTGCACGAGTCTCGCGAGGCCGACGGTGGCACGCTACTCGACCGTTCGATGATCGTCTACACGAGCGGCCTGTCCGACGGCAACCGCCACCGTCACGACGACCTGCCGGTGATCCTCGCGGGCCGGGCTGGCAATCGCCTGGCGGCGGGCCGCCACCTCGTGCTCGGTGGCGAGCGGCCGATGAGCGACCTGTTC
Source organism: Planctomycetota bacterium (assembly GCA_018970605.1). GTDB lineage: Bacteria > Planctomycetota > Planctomycetia > Pirellulales > UBA1268 > QWPN01. The sequence continues at coordinate 4,264 of JAGWWA010000145.1, forward strand.
GTGACGATGCTCGATCTCGCGGGCGCCCCCGTCGATCAGTTCGGCGACTCGACCGGTCGCCTCGACGACGTGCGTGCCTGACGCTCGGTCACCCGCCGCATCCTCTCCACCGCGCCCGAGGCCTTACGGCCTTCGGCTTCTACAGCGGGCGCCTGACGGCCTTCGGCTGCCAAACCCGGATCACTCCGTCGCGTCGCGGGCG
>JAGWWA010000037.1 GCA_018970605.1 Planctomycetota bacterium
GTGGGCCTGGCACTCGTCGGCTGGGCCTGGAAGGCTGCCAATGGGTTCGGGCCGATCTTTGCACAGCCCTCGAAGTTCGCGTCGGCGGCGGAGTTCTGGCCGGTGTTCGGCTCCGGCCTGACGGCCATGATCGGCTACTGGGCCACCCTGTCGCTGAACATCCCCGACTTTTCGCGATTTGCGCGGTCGCAGCGGGATCAGATGATCGGACAGGCGGTGGGCCTTCCCACCACGATGACCTTCTACTCGTTCATCGGGATCGTGGTGACGAGCGCCACGGTGGTGATCTTCGGTGAGGCGATCTGGGATCCCGTGCAGGTGATCGCCCGGTTCGGCAACCCCTGGCTGTCGGCGCTGGCCTTGATCACGCTCGTGGTGGCCACACTCTCCACCAACATCGCGGCCAATGTCGTCTCGCCCGCCAACGACTTCGCGGCCCTCGCCCCCAGGCTCGTGAGTTTCCGCACCGGAGGGCTGATCACGGCCGCGATCGGCGTGCTGATGTTTCCGTGGAAGCTCTACCAGGATCCGAGCGGCTACATCTTCACCTGGCTCATCGGCTACAGCGCCCTGCTCGGGCCGATCGCCGGGATCATGATCGCCGACTATTTCCTCTGGCGGCGGTGCCGGCTGGTGGTGGACGACCTCTACCGCTCCAGCGGCGAGTATCGGTACTGCGGCGGGTTCAGCGTCGTCGCCTTCGCCTGCCTGGCCCTCGCCGTCCTGCCCAACCTGCCGGGTTTCCTCGTCCGAGTCGGAGCGGCGGGGGAATCGACGTTTCCCGGCTGGCTCGTGGCCGGGTACCACTACGCGTGGTTCACGGGTTTCGCCCTCGGGTTCGTCCTCTATTCGCTGCTCCGCCCGCTCTTTCCCCGCTCCTAGGAGGTCCGCCATGGCCGTCGCCCACGCCACCCCGTCGCTGCCGCCGTGCGACCACCGTCCCCGACCCTACGTCGGTCTGTCGAAGCAGGAGGTGATCGGGCTGCGGAAGCAGTTCGTGAACCCGGCGATCTTCACCTACTACAAAGAGCCCCTGATGATCGTCGAGGGGCACATGCAATACCTCTACGACGAGACGGGCCGTCGCTACCTCGACGGCTTCGGCGGGATCGTGACGGTGAGCGTGGGCCACTGCCATCCGAAGATCGTGGCCGCCGTCAACCGTCAAAACGAGATCCTCCAGCACACCACCACGATCTACCTCAACCCCTGCATCGCAGAGTACGCCCGCGATCTCGCGGCCCGGATGCCCGGCGATCTCAAGGTGTGCTACTTCACCAACTCGGGCTCGGAGGCCAACGACCTCGCGATCCTGATGGCCCGGGCCTACACGGGCAACTTCGACATCCTCGCGCTCCGCAACTGCTACCACGGCGGCAGCATGCAGACGATGGGACTGACCAGCCACCACACCTGGAAGTTCAACGTGCCGCACTCCTTCGGGGTGCACCATGCGGTTTTCCCCGATCGGCTCCGCGGCCCGTATGGCTACGACGACCCGCAGGCCGGGCCGAAGTATGCGGCCGACCTGAAAAACCTGATCGAGTTTGGCACGCCGGGAAAGGTCGCCGCCTTCATCGCCGAGAGCATCCAGGGCGTCGGCGGCGCGGTCGTCTTTCCGGACGGGTACCTGAAGTCGGCCTACGAGCATGTCCGCGCCGCCGGCGGCCTCTGCATCGCCGACGAGGTGCAGTCGGGATTCGCCCGCACGGGCTCCCACTTCTGGGGCTTCGAGACGCAGGGCGTGATTCCCGACATCGTCACGATGGCGAAGGGCATCGGCAACGGGGCGGCGCTGGCGGCGGTGGTGACCACGCCCGCCATCGCCCAGGCGCTCACGTCGCGGATCCACTTCAACACGTTCGGCGGCAATCCGATCTCCTGCACGCAGGGCCGCGCCGTCCTTCAGGTGATCGACGAGGACGGCATCCAGGCCAACGCCGCCACGATCGGGGCCAGACTCAAGGCCGGCTTCCAGGATCTCGCGAGTCGGCACGACGTGATCGGCGACGTGCGCGGCCTGGGGCTGATGCTGGGGGTGGAACTCGTCAAGGACCACGTCGGGAAGGCCCCCGCCAAGGAGGAGTGCATGCGAGTGTTCGAACGATGCCGGGAACTCGGTCTCCTGATCGGCAAGGGGGGGCTCCACGGGAACGTCCTACGGATCAAGCCGCCGATGTGCCTGACCGCCGCCGATGCCGATTTCATGCTCGACGTCCTGGACTCCGCGCTCCGCGATATCTGAGGTTTTTTCGCTGTTCTCCGGCTTTGTGCGGCCCGCAACCTTCCGGCCCGTCGGCCGTTGAAGAGCGGGCGGCGGCGGTCTGCGCCGTTGCTATTCTTCTCGCAGGAGGCTCGCACGAGAGGTGACCGATGGCATCCACGATTGACAAGCGGCAAGCAGTGGCCGCCTTTGCGGCGGATCGGAACAAGCAGGCCGCGGGGGGGCGGTTTCTGAGGCGATCAGCCCTGGCCCTCCTGCTGCTGTTCCTCATCGCCATGCCGACGCTCTGGGCGTTCGGGTTTTTTTCCAGCCCGCCAGCCGTCGCGGAGATCAAGCAGCTCGTCGATCAGCAGGTTGCCGAATACAACCGCGTCGCCCGCGGCGAGGTGCCGTACGGGACGCCGAGTTCCAGTGCCATCTTCGACAAGATGCGGGACATGCCCCGCGAATATCGCGAGCAGATCGGGCCGCAGATGGGCCGACTCTGGGAGGCCCGTGAACGTGCCGAGATGGCTTCCTACTTCGCGATGCCGCCGGAGAAGCGACAGGCGGAACTGGATCGCCGGATCAAGGCCGAGGAGGATCGCCGCAAGGCCTGGCAGGCCGAGCGGGAAAAGCGTGACCAGCAGCGTGCGGCCAGCGGCCAGCAGGCCGGCGACGGCGGCGGTCGAGGCGGGCGTGGCGCCGGCGGTGGGCCTGGTGCAGGTGGCCCAGGCGGTGGTGGGGGTGGGCCCGGTGGCGGCGGCCGCGGCGGCGGTACGGAGCAAAGCCGCAACGACTGGGCGAAGCGTCGCATCGACCGGTCATCACCGGAGCAACGGGCGCAGCAGACTGAGTACCGACGTGCCATGGAGGAGAGGCGAACGCAGCTTGGGCTCCCGACGGGTGGACGTCGGGGTGGTTGATCGTTCGCGTCCTCCCACCTGAAAGCACCCTCGATATGGAGTGGACTCGACGTTCTGCCACATGGGCATGGTGCCTTCTGGCGGCGAACTGCGGCTGGGCGCCTGGCTCCAACGCGGCGGCTGTGGCCGCTGAACCGCTGCGGGTGGGCATGGAACTCTCGTATCCACCCTTCGAGATGACCGATCCGCAGGGGAGGCCTGCGGGCGTGAGCGTGAAGCTTGCCGAGGCCCTTGGCACGCATCTTGGGCGGCGAGTCGTCATCGAGAACATCGCATTCGACGGGTTGATTCCGGCCCTCAAGGCCGGCCACGTCGATTGCGTGATTTCATCGATGACCGCCACACCCGAGAGGGCAAAGTCGATCGCCTTCTCAGAGCCCTACCTGAAGACGGGGCTCGCTCTCCTGATCGCGGACCGGTCGCCTGTGCGTGCCGCCGCCGATCTCGATGCCCCCGGCCGGGTCGTGGCCGTCAAACAAGGAACGACGGGCCAGCAGTGGGCCGCCGCATCGCTGAAGCAGGCCCGCGTGCTCGTGCTCGACACGGAATCAACCGCCGTTCTCGAGGTGCTGCAGGGCCGGGCCGACGCCTTCATCTACGACTCGATGTCGGTCTACACCAACCACAGGAAGCATCCTGGAACGACGCGGGCGGCGCTCGCGCCGTTCCGTGAGGAGTCGTGGGCGGTCGGCCTCCGCCAGGGAAACGACGAACTTCGCCGGCAGGTGAACGAGTTTCTGAAGCAGTTCCGTGCCGACGGCGGCTTTGAGAAACTGGGCGACGAGTTCCTGGCGGAGCAGAAGGCGTATTTCAAGGAACACGCCATTCCCTTCTACTTCTAGAGCGCATCTCCGCTAGGTGTAGCGACGAGTTGATAATCCTGAGCGGGTAGGCGAGGGGGTCGGCGAACGCTCGAGGAGCCTTGGGCGTATCCTCGCCCCGGCGACGAGACTTTTGCCGCCCCCGAGCCGGCGATACACGTATTGCAGACGCGCTCTAGCCTGACGGGGCTCGTAGCACAGGTTTCCAAACCTTGCCTCCCCAGCGCAGCTTGACCACCTGCGGCGACGGCCAGGCATCACGCCGCCCCCAGTAGCACCGGTTTCCAACCTGTGTCCCAGCCGCTCTCGGTTTTGCCGTGCCCGTGTGGGTCGGTCCGCTGGTGATTCAGCGGCTACACTTTTGAGATGCCCCGTTGGCTCGCCCACCTGATCGTGATTGCGTTGCTCGCCGCCGCCTGCGGCTGGGCGTTCGCCAGCCTCGACATGACCTGGAACTGGGGCGTTGTTTGGGAGTACCGGCAGGCCTTTTGGAAGGGCTGGTGGATGACGCTGGGCCTGGCCCTGGCCGCCCTTCTCGCCAGCAGCCTGATTGGCCTTGCCGCTGCGGTCATGCTCCGATCACGGTTTGCCATAGTGGAGGCTTTCGCCCGCGTCTACGTGGAGTTGATCCGTGGCACGCCCCTGCTCGTGCAACTGCTCGTCGGATGGTACGTGGTCGCGGCGGCGCTGCACGTGGGAACGGAGTATCGCGCGGCTGTCGGCGTGCTCGTGCTCGCGCTGTTCAGCGGTGCCTACATGGCTGAGATTTTCCGCGGCGGCCTCGATGCGATCCCGAAGGCCCAGATCGACAGCGCCCGGGCCGTCGGGCTCACGAGATGGCAGGCGTTTCGACTCGTCGTTCTTCCGCAGGCGGTGCGGATCGTGCTCCCGGCCGTTGCCGGCCAACTCGTGTCGCTGATCAAAGACTCGTCTCTGCTCTCCGTGCTCTCGATCGGCGAGTTCACGTTCGCCGCCCGCAACGTCAACTCGGCCACCTATTCCACGCTCGAGAGCTACCTGCCGCTCGCCGCCGGCTATCTTGCCCTCACGCTTCCCCTTTCAGCCCTCTCCCGCTGGCTGGAGCGGCGGTTCCGCTACGAGGCCGCATGAACCTCGCGATCCATGGCCTCGTGCAGCGCTTTGCGGATCCGCGTTCGGGCACGCAGGCGACCGTGCTCGACCGGCTCGACCTCGTGACGGGCGACATTCAGGCTCTGGTGCTCGTCGGACCGTCGGGAGGCGGCAAGTCGACGCTCCTGCGGATCCTCGCCGGACTCGATGTGCCCACCGCAGGCACGGTCGCCTTCGACGGCGAGCCACTGCCACGGGATGAGAAGGGCCTGATCGGTTATCGCCGCACGGTCGGCACGGTCTTTCAGGCATACAACCTCTTTCCCCACCTCACGGCGATGCAAAACCTCCTCCTCCCGCTCGTGCATGTGCACGGCCTTGCAGAGGCCGAGGCCCGCGAGCGGGTGCGGGAGCCGCTCGAGCGGTTCGGCCTTGCCTCGCACGCCCATAAGCGGCCGGCCGAACTCTCCGGCGGGCAGAAGCAGCGGGTGGCGATCCTGCGGGCGCTCGTCGTCAGGCCACGGCGGCTGTTCCTCGACGAGCCCACCTCCGCCCTCGATCCGGAAATGACGGGGGAGGTGCTCGACATGATCGGCGAACTGAAGGCGACGGGAACCCAGTTCGTGCTCGTCACCCACGAGATGGGCTTCGCCCGTCGCGTCGCCGATGAGGTGGCGTTCATCGCCGACGGCGGATGCCCGGCGCTGGCAACGCCGGCGGAGTTCTTCTCCTGCCATGAGCCCCGGGTCGTGTCCTTCCTCGAACGAGTCCAACGCGAATGAATGCCTGTCCCCCAGGCCCTGACGACGCCTCCCGCTCCGCGCTGCTCGGCGCGCTCGTCGCCGATGCGGTGGCGATGCCGGTGCACTGGTACTACGACCAGCGGGCCCTCGACCGCGACTATGGCCCGATCGACGGCTACCGCGAGCCGCGGAGCCCCCACCCCGACAGCATCCTCTGGCGGTCGCAGTGGGCACCGCCGTCTCCACAGTTCGACATCCTCCGGGATCAGGCGACGCACTGGGGGAAGCGGGGCGTCCACTACCACCAGTTTCTCGCCGCCGGGGAGAACACGCTCAACTTCCGGCTCGCAGTCGAACTCTTCGAGTTCGTCCGCCGGCATCGCGACTACGACCCCGAGCGGTGGCTCGACCGCTACGTGGCGGTGATGCTCGAACCGGGCTGGCACCGCGACACGTACGTCGAGGAGTATCACCGCCACTTCTTCACGAACCTCGGCGCGGGTCGCAAGCCGATCAACTGCGGCGTCCGCGACATCCACATCGGCGGCCTCGTGCCGGTGCCCGCCCTCGTCGCCGCCCTCGGGCCCCGCCATCCCGACCTCCGCCGGATCGTGCGGGTGCACGTGGGGCTCACCCACAAGGACGACGAGGTGCTCGCCGCCGCGGATGCATTCGTGCGGATCCTCGTGGACGCCATCCCGAGGCCGGAGGCCGGCCCAAGGACCGCCGCCGAGGCCGCGGCGGCGCTGCGGGAGTCGATCCTCGAGCACGGCCGCGACTGGATCTCGGCCGCGAAACTCCGGTCGTGGGAGGGGCTCTCCGACCGGCAACTCGTCGGCGGCACGCTCTCGAGCGCCTGCTACATCGAGGAGGCGTTTCCAGCAGCCCTGGCGCTTGCCTGGCGGCATGCCGGAAACGTCGCGGCGGGCGTGTGCGGCAATGCCATGTGCGGCGGCGACAACTGCCACCGCGGGGCGGTCGTGGGCGGACTGCTCGGGGCGACGGCCCCGATTCCCGCCCCGTTTCTGGCAGGCCTTTCCTGCGGTGCTAAAGTGAGTGCGTCGTAAGTCGTTCTCGTCGCAAGGGGAATCATGTCGTCATTGGCTGGTCCACTCAGTCCGCAGGCCACGCTGGCCGCGGACTTCGCCACACTCTCCACGCCCGTCACGCCGACCCGGACGACGATCCTCGACGCCGACCCCGCAGCGCACGACCCGGTGGCAGCCAAGCGGGCCGAACTCCGCCGCTACTTCCATCAGACGTGCGAGATCTACGACCGCCTCTTCGCGCTCATTCGCGATGATTCGTCGTACTATGAGCGGCATGAGCCCCTCAGGCATCCGCTGATCTTCTACTACGCCCATCCGGCCGTCTTCTATCTCAACAAGCTCACGGCCGGTCGTTACATTCCTGCCCGGCTCGATCCCGTGCTCGAAGCGATGATGGCGGTGGGCGTGGACGAGATGTCGTGGGACGACCTCAACACGGCCCACTACGACTGGCCCTCGGTGGCGGCGGTGAAGCGATACCGGGCCGATATGCGGAAGTTCGTGGATGCGTTCATCCAGACGATGCCGCTGGAACTTCCGATCCGCTGGAACTCGCCGGCGTGGTTGATCCTGATGGGCATCGAACACGAGCGAATTCATCTCGAGACGTCGAGCGTGATCATGCGGCAGATGCCGCTCGACGAACTCCGGCACGGGGACGAACTCACGGGGGAGGAGCGGGTTCTCTGGGCCGCGTGTCCGGATGTTGGTTCGAGCCCCGCCAACGAATGGCTCCCGGTCGCCGCCATGCACGTCCGGCTCGGCAAACCCGAGACAGACCGCACCTACGGCTGGGACAACGAGTACGGTGTCGAGGAGGCGGATCTGCCCGCGTTTCGCGCCGGCCGCCGGCTCGTCTCGAACGCGGAGTTCATGGCGTTCGTGGCCGAAGGCGGCTACCGCAACGAGTCGTGGTGGAGCGACGAGGGGCGGGGCTGGCTGAAGTACACGAAGGCCGAGCATCCCAAGTTTTGGGTCCGCCGGAACGGCGCCTGGCTGCAGCGAAACCTCCTCGACGAGATCCCGCTGCCGGAGAACTGGCCGGTGGAGGTCAACTGCCTCGAGGCGCAGGCCTATTGCACGTGGCTGGCGGCGAAAACCGGGGAGAACGTGCTCCTCCCCACCGAGGCCCACTGGCAGGCGCTTCGCGACACGGTTCCCGGGGATCAGCCCACCTGGGACAAGGCGCCCGGCAACATCAACCTCGAGCGTTACGCATCGAGTTGCCCGGTCGACGCCTTCCCGCAAGGCGACTTCTGCGACGTCGTCGGCAACGTCTGGCAGTGGACCCGGACGCCGATCATGCCCTTCAAGGGTTTCGAAGTCCATCCGCTCTACGACGACTTCTCGGTGCCGACCTTCGACGGACGCCACAACCTCATCAAGGGCGGCTCGTGGATCTCGACCGGGAACGAGGCGCTTGCCAGTGCCCGCTATGCGTTCCGCCGCCATTTCTTCCAGCACGCGGGATTTCGCACGATCGTCGAAGAGCCGGGCAACGAGGCGGTCACCGTCGGTTCCCGGCTCTATGAGACCGACCAGCTGGTCACGCAGTACCTCGAGTTTCATTACTACGACGCCGCGTCCGGCGGCGCGGCTGATCCGCTCGGGGTCCCCAACTTTCCCAAGGCCTGTGTCGACGCGACCATGCGGCACGTGGCGACGGACCGCCGCGAACGTTGCCTCGACATCGGCTGCTCGGTGGGCCGCTCCGCCTTCGAGTTCGCCCGCTTCTTCGATCACGTGGATGCGATCGACTTCTCGGCACGCTTCATCCAGTCGGGCGTCCGGCTCCAGCACGGCGACGAGGTGCTCTACGAGATTCCGACCGAGGGTGAACTCACCACCGGGCGAGCGATCTCGCTCGACCGGCTCGGCCTCGGCGACGCCGGCCGCCGCGTGAACTTCATGCAGGGCGACGCCTGCAACCTCAAGGAACTCTTCAGCGACTACGACCTCGTGTTCGCCGGGAACTTGATCGACCGGCTCTACGATCCATCCCTGTTTCTCGACACGATCACGGGCCGCGTGCGGCCCGACGGCCTGCTCGTGATCACCTCGCCCTACACCTGGCTCGAGGAATACACGCAGAAGGCGAAATGGCTCGGCGGCCGCCGGGAGGCGGGAGAACCGCTGACCACGTTCGCCGGCCTTTCGCGGGCCTTCGCGGGCAGGTTTGAACTCGTCCACAGGCAGGACGTGCCGTTCGTGATCCGTGAGACCGCCCGCAAGCACCAGCACACGGTGGCGGAGATGACGGTCTGGCGACGGTGCGGCGGGTGATCTGCTAGCCTATGCGGCGTGGTCCTGCGGGCTGCCAGAGGCCACACCTCGCATCCGTGAGTTGCCGGCCATGCAACGCCCCATACCGCCGCCGGTGCCGCCCGCCCTGCCTCCACGGCTCGAGCAGGCGGTTCGACCACACCACGGTGGCGTCGACGTCGGACCCGTCGTGGTCGTCACCACGAAGCGGCGTGCCAAACGCCGAGGTGGTGGCGGTGCCGCTGCCGCGATGTCGCTGCTGCTGGCCGTCTCCGCCGTCGCCGGCGGATTCCTCGCCTGGCCGTACCTTCAGAAGCCGCGACGCGGCACGAAGAAAGCGTCCATCACGGCGACCGCTCCCGTGACCGTCGCCATGGCGGTCGCGCCGCGGGGTACGAACTCCGACGGGGTGGCGGGCGAGCAGCGTGCAGTGAGCGATCGCGAGCGAGGAACGCGCGACGCGGAACAGAAGGTCGGGCAGCGCAAGCCGAAATCGGCGGACCAGCAGGCCCGGATCGAGCAGGAGCAGGTGGCGACGCCGGCGCAGGTTTCCACGGAACAGCAGGAGGCCGGAAATCGCGGCCCCGCAGTGGCCGACGAGGTTGATCGCCGGATTTCCGAGGCCGCCACGGCGTTTCGCGGCCGCGACTATGAATCCGGAACGAAGGCACTCGATCAGGCCGACGCCGGTGACGACGCAGATCTGGCGACGCGAGTCGAACGCTGGCGACTGCTCCTCGACTACGCCAGGCAACTCGATGGTCACGTGGGCAAGGCCATCGCAGCCGCGAACAAGGGGCGGGAATACACGATCGGCGACCGTACGATTGTGATCATCGAAATCGGACCGGATGGCTATGCCTACAAGGAGTCGGGAGTGATCCAGCGGGGGCCGCGGGCCAATCTGCCGCGGGTCGTGGAGCGGGCGATCCTCAAGGCCTGGTACGACGGAGATCCTCGTCCGGCGAACGGCATCTTCGTGGGCGTCCACCATCTCCTCGACGACGATGCGGACCTCGAGAAGGTTCGCGCGGCCTGGGAGCAGGCCCTCGTCGGCGAACCGGCGACGGCCTCGATCATGCCGCTCCTCGACGATCCGGCACTCGCCGCCGGGCTGTAACTCGCGGGCACGAGCCTCCCGCGGCCGTACGGCCAATCGGCTCTCTGCACTGCGGTCCAACTGTCACCAAACGATGCGTCCAATGTGCGACTGCCGTACGCCTCACGGCGTTACGCTTCCTGTCGCCGTGCCGTGTGGCTCACGTGGGGGACTCCCGCGGTGGTACGGCCGTTCGGCTTGCTCACCTGCCGTACAAGCCCAACGCCGTGAGGCGTGGGGTGAGGCCAGGACAGAGCCCAGATCCCACCCAGCACCAGAAGACGCGGGGCGCTTCGCCACCAGTCGCCGTCCTTCCTCCGACCGCGCCGCCTACCAGGCCCGCTCCAGGATCGGCAGGAGCGTATGCGGGTCGAGCGACACCGGGTTGCCCCGCATGCTCGCGCCTCCGGAGTTCTCCGCCAGCCACGTCAGCCGGTCGCGGGAAAGCCCTACGTCGGCGAGTCGTCGCGGCGTACCGGCGGCCGTGCAGAGATCGTCGATCCGCCGCACGAAGGCATTCGCGGCGGCCTCGTGATCCCGCGACGCTTCGGGATCGATCGACTGCTCGAGGATCGCGAAGTCGTCCTGGCAGGCTGTCCGGTTCACGGCGACGGCCACGGGCAGCATGACCGCGCAGGCGACGCCGTGCGGCGTGTCGCATTCGATGCCGAGCGCCGCGGCCACCCCGTGCGCCATGCCGAGGCCCGAGTTGGTGAGCGCCATGCCGGAGAGAAGTGCCGCGTGGCTCATCGCCACACGGGCGTCGAGGTCGCGCGGATCGGCCAGCACCTTCGGCAGCGCCGTAACGGCCCGGGGCAGGGCGTCGAGCACGAGTGCCCGTGGCAGCGGTGCCTGAAACCGGCAGATGAACGACTCGATGAGCTGCGTGATGGCGTCGAGCCCCGAGGCGGCCGTCACATCTCGGGGGCACGGCACCGTGAGGGCTGGATCGACGAGGGCTGCCCGCGGCACGAGCAGGGGGCTTCGCATGCTCTTCTTGAATCGCCGCCGGGGGCAGGAGATCACCGCGTTGCGGGTGGCCTCGGCGCCCGTTCCTGACGTCGTCGGCACGGCGATCATCGGCAGCGGCGGCTTCGTGATCGGCAGGCCTCGCCCGACGCCCTCCACGTGGTCGGCAACAGTGTTTTCGTCACACGCTGCCGGGTTCACCAGATTCGTCGCGAGGGCCGCCACCGCCTTCGCGAGGTCGATCGCGGCTCCGCCGCCGATCGCCACCACCACCGGCCCTCGGCCCTCGATCGGGGGCAGTTCCCGAACCATGTTCGCCACGTCGGCGACGGTTGGTTCGCCTTTGCAGGTGCCGACGCGGGCGACGTCGAGGCCGGCGGCGCGAAGCCCTCCGGCCACTGCCGACTCACCGCCGCACGCCTCCAGACTCCGCGAACCCGTCACGAGCCAGGCTTCGCGGCCAAACCGCGCGGCCACCTCCCCGAGTTCGGCGAATCGACCCGCACCGAACAGGATCGACGACGGGGCCAGAAAGTCGTAGCGTGAAAGGGTGGCTTCCGGAAGGTGGGGCATCTGGTCGTCCGAAAGAAAATGGCGTGGGCATGGACCGCCGGAGGGACCTGGCCTAGGCTTGCCGGCTCACCGTGTGTTTTCTCCGCCGCGAAGCCTTCCCGCAACCTCGGTCGCCGACCGCCACGCATGATCGACCCGCTCCCCATCCCGCAGCATGCCGGCCCGATCGAGGGCCGCATCCGACCTCCCGGATCGAAGAGCATCACCAACCGCGCGCTGGTGTGCGCGGCGTTGGCTCGCGGAACGAGCCGGCTCTCCGGTGTTCTCGACAGCCAAGACACTCGGGTGATGGCAGCGGGCTTGGCCGCGCTCGGCGTCGGCGTGGCGGTCGATTGGTCGGCCGGCACTGCGACGGTCGGCGGGGCCGCCGGCATGATCCCGGCCACCGAGGCGACGCTCGACTGCGCCGCCAGCGGCACGACGATGCGGTTCCTCGCGGCCGTCTGCGGCCTGGGCCGAGGGACCTACCGGCTCGACGGCACCGCCCGGATGCGGCAGCGGCCGATCGGCGATCTCCTCGCGGCGCTGCGCGACCTCGGGGTTGATGCCCGCGCCGAGAGCCCGGGCGACTGCCCGCCCGTGGTGATCCACTCGGCAGGCCTGCGCGGCGGTTCCGCCACGGTGGCTGGGAGCACCTCGAGCCAGTTCGCCAGTGGACTCGCCCTGGCGGCGCCGTGCACGGCACAGGGCATGGAACTCTCGTTCGCCGGCACGCTCGTGTCACTTCCCTACCTGGCGATGACCCGGCGGGTGATGGCCGACTTCGGCGGCCGCTGCGACGTGGTGGACGACCGCACCTGGCGGATCCATCCGGGCGGCTACGCCGCCTGCGACTACGACATCGAGCCCGACGCATCGGCCGCGAGTTACTTCTTCGCGGCTGCGGCGATCACCGGCGGCCGCGTCCGCGTTGACGGCCTCTCCCGCCGCAGCATGCAGGGTGACGTCGCCTTCTGCGATGCCCTCGAGCGGATGGGCTGCAGCGTCGAGTGGCACGAAGGCGATTCGGCAGGGCGGGGCGACGCGATCACGGTGGCCGGCCGGGCGGGCCGCGGCATCGATATCGACATGAACGCGATCAGCGACACGGTGCCGACGCTGGCAATTGTGGCGCTGTTCGCCGACGGTCCGACCACGATCCGCAACGTCGCCCATATTCGCGACAAGGAGACCGACCGGATCGGTGACCTCGTCCGCGAACTCCGTTCGCTCGGTGGCTCGGTTGAGGAACACGCCGACGGCTTGACGATTGCACCGGCGCCCCTCCACGGCGGCCCAGTGCGAACGTACGACGATCACCGCATGGCCATGAGCCTGTCGCTCGCCGGGTTGCGGGTTCCGGGCGTTTCGATCCGTGATCCCGGCTGCGTCGGCAAGACGTTTCCGGGCTATTGGACGAGCCTGGGCGGGCTCGCAGGATTTCCCACGGGATGGCAGAACGCCTGACGCCGCTCGACGTTCAGTCCACGTCGCCGTCGGCCGATGCCCGTTCAAGCACCAGGGCGGCCTGTTCGAGCAGGGCGTCGATGCGCTCCTCGGCCGGCGGCATGGGGGCCGCGGTCGTGATCAGCGATGCATCCATGGCCACGAATCGACCACCGCAGTGCTGGCAGTAGACACGCCGGCCCAGCAGATTGACGTCGATCTCCAGGCGACGACCGCAGACTGGACAGCCCTGCTGGAAAAATACCCGCGGGTCGCGGGATGCGACCGGGTCGCCGCCGTGCTGGTGCTCGTGTGCCATCGTCGAGTACGTCCCCGTTCCCTTCGTCGGTGTGAGTATACGCGGTCGGCGTGAACGAGCCAATCCGATGCGGGGGCTGGCCGACGCGTCCCCGCGATCTGCAGCGCCCCCGCGATTTCAGGTCGTTTCCCGGCGTCGAGGCCGGCTGTACACTGCAGGCTGGCGGTGCGTCTCCGAGGCGTCCGCGAATCGGGCTGTCGCCATCATGCTGCAACGACCGCTGCTCACGCCGATCGTGCTCGGCTTTTGGCTCGTGACGAGCGGTTGGCTCGTCGTCACGAAGATCCTGCCGTCGCTGAGCCCCGGCTCCCCGCCGGGGCAGCAGGCGCTCTACACGTCGGGGCATCGCCCGATCCCGGTCGCCTGGACGGTGCAGTGGAACGAGCGGCCGGTCGGCTGGGCGCTGGCGACCTCCACGCGGCAGGGCGACGGCGGCTTGGCGGTCGATAGCCGCCTCCAGTTCGACAAGTTGCCGCTCGACGAGATGATCCCCGTCTGGGCCGGCCTGCTCGTGCGTCGTGTGGTGCACGAGAGCATGCCAGCGACCTTCTCGGCCCGCGGTCGGCTGGAGATCGACGCGGTCGGCCAGCTTCGGGCGTTCACGTCGCGGGTGAGGCTTCCCGGCGCTTCCGACGATGTGCTGCTTCGCGGAACGGTCAACGATGGCGACGTGGAGGTGAGGATCGATGCCGGCGGCATGACCTACGAGACCACCCGCCATCTGCCCACCCACGTGATGATCGGCGACGAACTCTCCCCGCAGGCGAGCCTTCCCGGTCTCTACGAGGGCCGTCGGTGGACGATCCCGGTCTACAGCCCGCTTCGTCCCGGTCACTCCCCGATCGAGGTCCTTCATGCCGACGTCGGCCCCGAGGAGGCGCTCTACTGGGAAGACGGCCTTGTCCGCGTGCACGTGGTCGCCTACCGCGAGGATCCGTCCAGCCACCGCGAGCCGCGGTGCCGCCTCTGGGTCGATCTCTCGGGCCGCGTGCTCAAGCAGGAGGCGATGCTCTTCGGCACGCGCATGACCTTCCTGCGGCGGACCGACGAGGCGGCGGCCTGGCTGGCCGAGGACGGCGGCCCCGATGCGGCCGGGGAGCAGCCGAAACCATGATCGAGTTCGATCACGTCACGAGGACGTACGGGGCGAAGACGGCCGTCTCCGACCTGACGCTGGCGATTCCCCGCGGGGAACTCTTCGCCCTGCTCGGACCCAACGGCGCCGGGAAGACCACGACGATCCGGATGCTCGTCGGCCTGCTCCATCCCTCGCGGGGCGCCGTGCGCGTCTGCGGCCACGATCTGGTGAAGGATCCACGATCCGCCCACCTGCATCTCGGCTACGTGCCCGACGAGCCCACGCTCTACGACAAGCTCACCGGCCGCGAGTTCCTCTGGTTCATCGCCGACATGTTCGGCATGCCGCAGCGGCTCGCCACCGTCCGCATCGACCGCGAGATCGAGCACTTCGAACTCGGGGAGTTTGCCGACGACCTCGCCGAGAGCTATTCGCTCGGCATGAAGCAGCGGCTCGTGTTCGCGGCCTCGCTCCTCCACGACCCCGACGTGCTCGTGCTCGACGAGCCGATGGTCGGACTCGATCCGCGGAGCGTGCGGATCGTCAAGGACCTGCTCGCCGCCCGCACCCGCGAGGGCATGACCGTCTTCATGTCGACACACACGCTGGCGATGGCCGAGGAGATGGCCGACCGCGTGGGCATCATGGTCCGCGGGCAGCTGCGGTTCCTGGGCACCATCGCCGAACTGCGGGAACAGGTGGCCTTGGAGTCGACGACGCTCGAGCAGCTGTACCTCGAAGTGACCTCCTCCCGCAGAGGCGAGCCGTGAGCCGACGGGCGCCGCCGCCCGATGCGGTGCGGCTCCTCTCCTTCGAGGACGAGGCGCGGCTCTTCATGAGGCTCCGGGGCACGCTCGCCTGGGAGACGGTGCGGTCGATGCTCTCCGACTCGCGGCTCCGGCTCACGCTGGTGGTGCTGCTGAGCGGCATGTTCTGGGCGGCACTCTACGGACTGTTCGTCGAGGGCTTCGGCTTTCTCGACGCCTTGCATGCCGAGGTGATCTCGCTGCTCTTCAATGCCTTTTTCGCGTCGCTGATGGTGATGCTCGTCTTCTCGACGGGCATCCTCGTCTACACCGGCATGTACTGCTCGACGGAGTCGCGGCTCCTGCTCACGCTGCCGGCACGAGCCGAGACGATCCACGCCCACAAGTTCCGGGAGGCGATGTGGTTTTCGAGCTGGGGATTCGTGCTGCTCGGCAGCCCGATGCTTGCGGCCTACGGCGTGGTCCGCCATGCGGCCTGGCCCTATTTCATCCTGATGCTGCCGTTCATGATCTCGTTCGTCTTCATCCCGGCGTCGGTGGGGAGCATCATCTGCATGACGCTCGTCGCCTGGATGCCCCGGCTGAGACTGCACGCGCTCACGATCGGGGTCACGATCGCCTGCATTGCAGCGCTCGTGATCGGCTGGTCGATGTTCCACCAGGTGAAGGTCGACGCAATGTCGGCCGCATGGTTCGAGCGGACGTTCGCCCGGCTGGCGGTCACGGAGCAGAAGCTGTTTCCGAGCTGGTGGCTGTCGACGGGGCTGATCGAGGCTGCGCGAACGGAGCGGGACGGCACCGTGCTGGCGGCCTCGTTCTTCGAATCGCTGAAGTTTCTGGCCCTGCTGATCGCCAACGCCCTGGCGCTGCAGCATCTGGCCGGCTGGGTAGCGCGGATCGCCTACCGCAAGGGCTTCAGCCAACTCGCCAGCGAGATCCCCTCCCGCCGCCGCCGGCCGCTGCGGTGGTTCGACCGCGCCCTGGGCCATGCCGGATTCGCGGCAGGCAGGCCGCTGCGGCTGCTGCTCGTGAAGGACTTTCGCCTGTTCCGCCGCGACGTTTCCCAGTGGTCGCAGTTCGCGATCTTCTTCGGGCTCCTGGGGCTGTACTTCTTCAACCTGCGGGCCTTCAACTACAACAACGCCTACGCGTCGATGATCGGCTACCTCAACCTCGCGGTCGTGGGGCTCATCCTCTCCACGTTCACGACCCGCTTCGTCTACCCGATGATCAGCCTCGAGGGGCGGCGGTTCTGGATTCTCGGCCTGCTGCCGGTGCATCGGGATCAGATCGTCTGGTCGAAGTTCCTGTTCTCCTTCGTCGGCAGTCTCGGCCCATGCTGCAGCCTCGTGCTGCTGAGCGACGGGATGCTCGGCCTCCCCTGGCCGCTGATCGCCCAGCACGAGCTCTGCTGCCTCATGCTCTGCATGGGCCTCTCCGGCATCGCGGTCGGCCTCGGGGCGCGGATGCCCGATCTGCGGGAGTCATCGCCGTCGAAGATCTCGTCCGGGTTCGGGGGAACGCTGAGCCTCGTCGTCAGCTCGTTGTTCATCATGGCCACGGTGATGCTCGCGGCCGTGCCCACCCACCTCTTCCTGCTCTCTCACACGCTCGGTCCCGGCTTCATCTCGCAGCACGGGATCCTGGGGTGGGCCGGGGGGCCGTGGGGGGCGATCGCCGGTTCCGTGGCGGTCGTCGGTCTGGGGGTCGCCGCCACGTTCGTGCCCCTCGTGCTCGGCCTGCGGGCGTTTCGCCGCCTCGAGGCCTGAGAAATCGCGGTTATTGCGGCCGCCGGGCTGCGGTTGTCCTGGTGGAGCCGGGAACGCCACAATCCTGCTCCCCTCCGGCCATGATCCATAAGCCCGCCCAGTCCCGTGACCTCCATTCCCGCGCAGGCGCGTCAGCCCTGCGGGTGGGTGCCGTTCAGTACCTCAACACCAAGCCCCTGGTGCACGGCCTGGCAGCTGCGGGTGTCGAGGTGGTCTATGACCTCCCCAGCCGTCTCGCCGACCGCCTTGCCGATCGGCGACTCGACGTGGCGCTGATTCCGTCGGTGGAGTTGTTTCGTGGCGGCCACCGGATCGTATCCGACGCCTGCATCGGCTGCCGCGGCCCGGTGATGAGTGTGAAACTTTTTTTTCGCACGCTCCCGTCGCGAGTGGTCAGCCTTGCGGTGGACGAGGGGTCCCGTACGAGTGCCGCGCTGGCTCGCATCCTTCTGGCGGAGCGACACGGTGTTTCCCCCCGGATCGAACCGCTGCCGATCGGTGCCGGGCTGGCCGATACGCGGGCCGACGCCGTACTCCTGATCGGCGATCGCGCGATCGGCGACGTGGGGCGGAATCGAATGGGCGGCTCGTACCAGGTGATGTGGGATCTCGGCGACGAGTGGTGCCGTTGGACGGGGCTGCCGTTCGTCTTCGCCGTCTGGGCCGCCCGCGACGGGATCGACGTCGGGCATCTGAGCCAGCACCTCTCCCTGGCCCGCGATGCCGGTCGAGCCAATCTGGCGGCGATCGCCGCGGCCGAGGCGGCGGCGCATGGCCTGACCGTTCCGCAGTGCTTGAGCTACTTGCGCGACAATCTCCACTACGATCTCGGTCCACGGGAGCGGGAATCGCTCGCTCTCTTCCGCCGGCATGCCGCCCGCCACGGCCTCGCGCCCGTCGACGCGGTGATAGGGCGGGATCTGCGAGTCAGCGAGGTGCCGCTGCCGGGGAGTGCCGTGCGATGACAACGACCGACGTCCGCCCGATCCTCGACGACGTGATCGCCGGCGGGCGGCTCAGTTCGGCAGACGCGGTGACGCTGCTGGAATCGCACGACCTCGCGGCGATCGGCCGGGCGGCCGACTCGGTGACCCGGCGGCTCCATCCTGAGCCTTATCGCACGTACAACATCGACCGGAACATCAACTACACCAACATCTGCTCCGCGGTCTGCGACTTCTGTGCGTTCTATCGGGGCCCGAAAAGCCCGGAAGGCTACGTGCTCGACCGCGACGTGATCCTCACAAAAATCGAGGAGACGGTCGCCCTCGGCGGCGACCAGATCCTGATGCAGGGAGGCATGCATCCCACGCTGCCGTTGGAGTGGTACGAGGATCTGCTCCGTGACATCAAGGCCCACTTCCCGCAGGTGAACGTGCATGGGTTCTCGCCCCCCGAGATCCACGCCTTCACGAAGGTGTCGAAGCGGCCGCTGCGGGAGGTGCTCGAGCGGCTCGCCCGCGCGGGTCTGGGGTCGCTGCCCGGTGGCGGCGGTGAGATTCTCGTCGACCGCGTCCGTGCGGCGATCACCCGCGGGAAGGCGATGACCGACGATTGGCTCGAGGTGAGCCGCCAGTGGCATCTGCTCGGCGGCCGCAGCACGGCGACGATGATGTACGGCCACGTGGAGACCCTCGCGGAGCGGGTCGAACACCTCGACCGTCTCCGCCAGCTGCAGGACGAGACGGGCGGCTTCACCGCCTTCATCTGCTGGTCGTTTCAGCCCGACAACACGGAGATGGATGACATCCCGCCCGCCGGGGCCTTCGAGTATCTCAAGACCCAGGCCGTCGCCCGGCTCTACCTCGACAACTTTGCCAACATCCAGTCGAGTTGGGTGACGCAGGGCCGTGAGATCGGCCAGCTCGCGCTCCTCTATGGCGCCAACGACATGGGCAGTCTGATGATCGAGGAGAACGTGGTGAGCGCGGCCGGGACGGTGCACCACCTCACCCTCGACGAGATGAAGTCGTCGATTGCCGAACTCGGCTGGATTCCGCGACGCCGCAACGTGTTCTACGAACTCTTCGAGGAGGAACCGCCGGCGCCGGCGGCGGATCCCGAGCGGACGCGAACGCGCGCCGTGCCTCTCCCCGTGGCGACCACGTCGCCGTGAGACGTTCGCGGCGGAATGCCGTGATCCGGGCCCGCTGGATCGTTCCCCTGCACGGGCCGCCGGTGGAGGGAGGCTGGCTTAGGATCAGCCGGGGCAGGATCGTTGATCTCGGTGCGGGCCCGCCGCCGGGCCACCGCGACGATGCATCCACGATCGATGCTGCCGGCGCGATCGTGATCCCCGGACTGGTCAATGCCCATACGCACCTGGAGTTTTCTGACGTTGATCCGCCGCTCGACACTGCCGGCGGACTGCCCACGTGGATCCAGCGAGTGGTCGCACTGCGACGTGGGCGGGCCAGCGGCCCCGCGGCGGAGGCCCAGGTCGCCGCGACGATCCGCCGAGGCCTCGACGAGTCGGCAGCCCAGGGGGTCACGGCGATCGGCGAAATCTCCACGGGGATTCCGGTCGGCGGGTATCCGGCCGGCGGGCCGCGGGTGAGGGTGTTTCGTGAGGCCCTTGGCCTGTCGGCCACGTCGGCGATGACGGCCGGGGCGGAGGCGATTCGCGACGTCGCTCACCTGCTCGCTGCGGGAGTGTCGGCCGGCATCTCTCCGCATGCGCCCTACTCCGTGGCCGCACCGTTGGCGACCGCCCTGATCGCCGCGGCCCGAAGCCGCTCGGTGCCGCTGGCGATGCACGTCGCCGAGTGCGAGGCTGAGGCCGAACTGGTGCGATCGGGAACCGGGCCCTTTCGCGACCTCTTCGAGCGACTCGGGGTGTGGCCGTCTGGTGGGCCGGCACTCCATTCGGCCGCCGAGTGGATTTCACGGCTGGCCCGTGGGCCGCGGGGCGTCGTCGTTCATGGCACGCACCTCGACTGCGATCCGGATGCGCTGGCGAGACTCGCCCGGCACCGCGACCGGCTCTGCGTGGGCGTCTGCCCGCGGACGACGCGTGCGCTCTCGGGCAGGCTCCCGCCCATCGGCCTCTTTCGCGGCGCCGGCGTTCGCGTGGCGATCGGCACCGACAGCCGCGCCTCCACGCCCGACCTGTCGGTGCTTGCCGAATGCCGCACGCTCGTCGCGGCGGGCGTGGTGTCGCCGGAGGAGTCGCTCCGCATGGCCACGGTGGATGCCGCGTGGGCCCTCGGCTTCGAGCGGACGTGCGGCATCCTCGCCCCGGGTCGTCCCGCCGACCTCGCGGTCCTCATGCCAACGGTGGCGCACACCGATGCCTATGAGGCGATCCTCGATCCGGCCACGCGGATCATCGCCACGCTCCGCGCCGGCCGCGTGATCGCGGGTTCGTTCGCATGCATGTCGAACACGAGTGACCGGCCGTAGGGCTGCGGGCTGAGGCACAACGCACTCCATGTGATCCCGTAGGGGAGGTGAGGGGCTGCCCATGCCCCGAGAGCCGGCGTTGCTTTCGCCGCGAAGCCAGGATGGCGAAGCGGAGAAAGCATCGAGCGAGTGAAGGGCAGGATGCCCGCAGCGAGCGTCCGGCGATGGGGCGTGGGCAGCCCCTCACCGGCGCGACCGTGTTCCGGTGAGCGTGGGAGTTGGGTACGCCCCCTGTCAGCAAACGGGACTGGACCCTGTCAGCGGGCCGGGTTTACGAGCCGGAGGATGTCGGCGGCCGGGACGCACATGTTGAGCCCCATCTGGAAGTCGCCCGGCGGAGCACCTTCGTCCCGCCGTTCGCCGTGCGGAAGGTCGTCGGTGGCGTAGACGGCCAGTGTGCTCGACACCATGCCCACGACGTTGCCGCGATCATCGACGAGAGGGCCGCCGCTCGAGCCGACCGCAAAGTCGACGGTCGTCGTGAACATCGTCTTCGCCTGGCCGTCGGCGCGGTGCACGAAGTAGCGGGAGAGAATTCCCTCGGTAAACGAATAGAGGGCGCCATCGGGGTGGCTGAGGGCGTGGAGCCGTTGGCCCGGCTTGGCGCCGGCGACGAGTGGCAGGGCCGAAAGGCGATCAACGCCTCCAAGCCGGCAGACTGCGATGTCGGCGAACGGGCTGACGGCCAGGATTTCGGTCACCGGATGGATGACCCCGTCGGCCGTCTCCGCGGCCAGCACGGGCGCACCCGGCAGATCGACGACGTGATAGTTGGTGACCACGATGCCGACGGGGTCGATCACGAAGCCCGTCGCGAGCGAGAGGTCGTGGCGGTTCTCCTCGGCCGCGGGCTCGAGCGCCGCCATCACCACCACGCTCGTTCGAACCCGCTCGAAGAGATCCTCGCTCGACAGCGGCCGGTCGGACGGGGCGGCGAGTTCGACGCGGCAGGGATCGATCGTCGCCCGCGACAGCAGGTCGTCGAGAGGCACCGCCCGGCCGGAGGCGACGAGTTCACGGGCTCCGTCCTCGAGCCGCCGCAGCCGCTCGTCGTCGGTTGGCCCCGGATCGGTCGGTGGCCGTTCGTACTCGGCGAGGATCTCCCGCAGCACCAGCCTCGTGGAGGGATCGTCGTCGCAGAGGTCGATCGCCCGGCGGTGCATCGCGATCCCCTCGGCGCGGCTGCCCGTCATGACGAGGGCCCGAGCGAAGGTTTCCAGCACCTGAACGTCGTCGCCCGCCGTGATCTCATGGGCCTTGCGGGCGGCGCGCAGGGCAAGCGGCAGGTCGCGATGGGGCAGGGCGTCGTCGGTGAGAATGCCCCAGGCCAGCGTGTCGAGCACGAGGGCGTCGTCGGCATGATCGGCCAGGATCCGTTCGCCGAGTGCCGCCGCCGCCTCCGCGCCATCGGGGTCGGCCAGTTGGGTGAAGTAGTCGTCGACGAGATCGGCGTGGGGAGACTCTGCCGATTCGGCCAGACGCTCCGCCTCGGCGAGCGGCTGCTCCGCGTGGGCCTCGCCTGGTAACCCACCGGCGCCCCAGGCGATCAGCAACGCGGCGACGCACCAGCGGAAGCAGCGGACGGGCATGCGGAGGCCTCACTCGCCGTCAGGCTACGTCAGAGCCGGCAGTTGCCGATCCGTGTCTCGATGATCGCAGAGGCGCCGATCGCCTCCAACTTCTCCATCACGCCGTGGACCTCGCCCCGCTTCACCATCGCCCTCACGGCGCACCACGAGGCGTCTTCCAGGGCCATCACCGTGGGCGAGTTGAACCCCGGCGTGATCGTTTCCGCCTCGGCCAGCCGCGTGCGGGGCACGTTGTATTCAAGCAGCGACCAGCTGCGGGCAATCACGATCCCCTCGAGCCGGCGGACGATCCGATCGGCGAGTGCGGTGTCGTGCAGGCCGGGGTGCTGGATCAGCACGGTCTCGTAGCGACCGATCTCATCGAGCACGTGCAGCCGATTGGCGGCGAGCGTGCTGCCGGTCTCGACGAGATCGACGATCGCGTCGGCCACGCCGAGCGAGATCATCACCTCGACGCTGCCGGAGAGCTCCACGAAGTGGGATTCCACACCACGGTCGGCGAGCCAACGGCGGGTGATCCGCGGAAAACTCGTCGCGATCCTGCGGCCGGCAAGCTTTCGGGGGTCATCGATGGAGGCGTCGTCGGGCACGCAGAGCGCCAGCCGGCAGCTGCCCACGCCCAGGTCGAGCCGGTGAACCACCTCGGCGCCGCTCTCGGCGACGAGGTCGGCGCCGGTGATCCCAAGGTCGATCGCCCCCTCGGAGGTCAGCACCGGAATGTCGTCGGTGCGGAGGAACGTCACCTCCACCGGCATGTCCTTGCAGCGGGCGAAGAGCGTCCGCTCCGTGCGGCGAAAGGAGAGTCCGGCGTCGCCGAGCAACTGGGCGGAGAGTTCCGCAAGCCTTCCCTTGCTCGGCACTCCGATGCGGAGCAGCCGTTCCTGGCGGTCGTCGCTCATCGCGATCCTCCCGTGTCACCCGCGGTGCGGGCCGCC
The DNA here is from genome assembly GCA_018970605.1 of Planctomycetota bacterium. Classification (GTDB taxonomy): domain Bacteria; phylum Planctomycetota; class Planctomycetia; order Pirellulales; family UBA1268; genus QWPN01. Next base: position 23,001 of record JAGWWA010000037.1, read on the forward strand.
TTCTCATCGAGCCCGGAGACGCCGAATCGCCGGGCGAGTTCCTCCTCCACTCGGGCAAGGGGCACGTCGCGGCAGGCGAGCAGCACGAGCGTGTGATAGAGCAGGTCGGCCGCCTCTGAGACGACGCGATCCTCGGTCTCACCGCAGGCTGCCCGCACGAGTTCCTCGGCCTCCTCCGTCACCTTGGCGCCGGCTGCTGCCGGCCCGCCCGCGAGCAGTTTCGTGGTGTACGATCGGGCGGAGGGATCGACCTTGCGGGAGGCGATCACTCCCTCAAGGGCCTCGAGAACCTCACCGCAGCGGCGGGGCGATGGACGCGGATCGGACACAGTCGACGACGGCTCCCGGGAACCTGCTGACGGGCGGGGCCGGATCGTCCGGTCCGCCGTCCGCGGAGACCACAACTCTAGCATGGAACCCGGCCGAAAACGGCCAGCCGGCCCCGCGACTCGGGGAGGACTGCTGGTTTCTGTCGGGGCCGACCGCCTCGGGCAAGTCGGCCCTGGCGATCCCGCTGGCCCGCCGCCTCAACGCCGAGATCGTGAGCGTCGATTCGATGGCGGTCTACCGCGGGCTCGACGTGGGCACCGCCAAGCCGACGGCCGCCCAGCGGGACGCGGTGCCGCACCACGTGGTGGACGTGATCCCGGCAGCGGAGCCCTACAGCGTGGCCCAGTGGCTCGAAGACGCCTCTCGGGCGGTCGCAGACTGTCGGTCGCGTGGTCGGGGCATCCTCTTCGTCGGCGGCACGCCGCTCTACCTCCGGGCCCTTCGTGACGGCCTGGCCCCGCTCCCACCGGCCAATCCCGACCTCCGCCATCGCCTTGGCGAAGAGGCGGCGGCATGCGGTCCGGAGGTCCTCCACGAGCGGCTCATGGGAATCGATCCGGCCTCGGCAGCCCGCATCCATCCCCGGGACGCCAAGCGGATCATCCGGGCCCTGGAGGTCGCCGAGACGAGCGGCCGGCCTCTCTCGCAGGCTTTCGCCCCGGCAGCGCATCCGCTCTTTGAGTCGCGGCTCATGATCGTCGACCTGCCGCGGGCGGTTCTCTACGACCGGATCGACCGCCGTGTGGAGCGAATGTTCGCGGCAGGCCTCATCGAGGAGACCCGCGCGGCCCTCGCAGCCCCAGGCGGCATCGGCCCCACGGCCCGGCAGGCCGCCGGCTATGCCGAGGCGATCGATCTGATCGAGAGCCGCGTCGACCTCGCCGACGCGATCCGCCGCACGCAGCAGCGGACGCGTCAACTCGCGAAGCGGCAGCTCACCTGGCTGCGGAGTTTTTCCTCGGCCACCTGGATCGCGTCGTGATCCCACGTCCCCCGCGGCCCCGGGCGGAATACCACCCGAAGGCTGCGGGACGGACGCGGTTTTGACCGGAAGCGGTTTTGAACTGAGCATCGGCAGCGTGCATGCGCTCGGGCGAAATCCGGCTGCGGAACGGAACGAGCTGGCTCGTCGGCGGCAGGATCGCCGTCACTCGCCAACCTCGCCCCGATCCCTTCGCCCTCTCAATCGCGATGCATCGAATCGTTGCCTTGGGGACCACGCAGCCGGGGGTCGGCGAACGCTCGAGGAGCCTTGGGCGTATCCTCGCCCCGGCGACAATCCGAAGGACCGCGAAGCGGAGACTTTTGCCGCCCCAGAGCCGTTGATACACGTATCTCAGACGCGCTCTAGGCGACCAGTTTCACCGCCGGCTGCTCGCCCGTGATGCCGATGATGAACTCCTCGAAGATCTTCACGTCGAGCGC
>JAGWWA010000146.1 GCA_018970605.1 Planctomycetota bacterium
CCGGTGATCGTGCCCTCCCGCTGGATCTTGTCCTGGAGGTCGATGATCGCCTGGATCAGCTGCTCCGGCCGCGGCGGGCAGCCGGGCACGTACATGTCGACCGGAATGAAGCGGTCGATCCCCTGCACGACGGCGTAGGTGTCGAACACGCCGCCGGTGCTGGCGCAGGCACCCATCGAGATGCACCACTTCGGCTCGTGCATCTGCTGCCAGATCCGCTGGAGCACGGGAAGCATCTTCATGACGACGCGGCCGGCGACGATCATCAAGTCGCACTGCCGCGGGCTGAATCGAAAGACCTCGGCGCCGAAGCGGGCGAGGTCGTGCTTGCTGGCTCCCGTCGCCATCAGTTCGATGCCACAGCAGGCCGTGGCAAAGGGCATCGGCCAGAGGCTGTTTTTGCGGCACCAGTTGGCCAGCGCGTCGAGCCGACTGACCACGACGTTTTCGGGCAACTCGATCCGCCCGCCCGATCCGGAAGGCATCATCGCCATCGGAACACCCCCTTGCGCCAGTCGTAGGCGAAGCCGACGATCACCAGGGCGATGAACAGCATCGCACCGCCGAAAACGAGTCCGCGGGACGACACGAGGCCGCCCTGCACGGCGGCGTCGACGCCGGCGGCCGAGCGACTCGCCACCGCCCACGGGTAGAGGAAGAGGAGTTCGACGTCGAACACGAGGAAGGTGATCGCCACCAGATGGAAGCGGACGTCGAACCGGCGCCGCGTGTCGTGGACCGGGTCCATGCCGCTCTCGTAGGGCATCTCCTTGACCGCCCCGGAGCGATTCGGCCCGAGCAAGCCTGCGAAAACCACCAGCCCGACCGATACGGCCGCCGCGATCGCGACGAACAGCAGGACCGGGAGGATCGCGTCCATGAAAACTCACGCAGGACAGGAGGGGCGATATGCGTTTTTCGGCCGTAGGAACCGACTTCGTGAAATTCGTCACAAAGTCGGCCCCGAAAAAGGCCGGAGGGCTTTCGCCAGCCCGCCGGCCCGGTCGCAGTCGCCCCAAGTTATACCGGTCTGGTTTGCTGCCGACGAGTCGGGTCGGTTTCCCCGGTGATCAGGGCATGATCCGCCAGGATTAGACCGTGGCCGCGAGGCCGCGGGCGACGGGGGGCAGAAAGCCCAATCGCGTGAGCGATGGTGGCGGGTGGAGACGGGGAGCGGCGCCGGTTCGGCCGTACGCCTTACGGCGTTACGCTTCCTGCGGTTTCAGGTAGCCCAATCGCGTGAGCGACGGGGGCGGGCGTCCAATGCGGGAGCGGCGTCGGTTCAGCCGTACGCCTTACGGCGTTACGCTTCCTGCGGTTTCAGGAAGCCCAATCGCGTGAGCGATGGGGGCCGGCGTCCAATGCGGGAGCGGCGTCGGTCTAGCCGTACGCCTTACGGCGTTACGCTTCCTGCGGCCGGTGCGCGCCTCGCCACCGCTCCTCGGCGGCCTGCATCAGCCGCAGCGGGCCAGGTGGCTGTGGATCAGTCCCAGATCGAACTGGGTTCGCCGGTCGAGTTCGGCGAGCACCCGCTCCAGGTCGATGCCATAGTGGTTGACGCGAAACAGCCCCACTTTGACGTAGGGCACTCCGGCCTCGAGCAGTCGCCACCAGACAAGTTCGCTGGGATTGTGCGGGACCCGGCGGCTCTTTCGGATCAGCCTCCACGAACGCCGCGGCGCGGCCAGCGAGACATGCGAAAGGACCTCGCGCAGGGCCACCCGCGGGGCCACGGTGGCGTCGTATAGTCCGGCGATCTTGAAGCCGGCCTCGACGGCCGATCGCGACAGGCCGATCTCGAATCGCTCCACGACATCCCGCTTGGTGGGCACCGGCTCGACCGCCGACCAGAAATCCTCGAACCAGGTCGAGTGGAGCAGCGTCCGGCGCATCGCGAAGAACCACGACTGCAGGTGCGGGATGCGGGGGCGGTCGCGGCCCGTGGATTGTTCGGAGAGCACCATGCCCCAGAGGTCGGCCGCCGCCGTGCGGGGTGATTCGAAGGCGGGGGCAAGGTCGAAGAGCGGCCCGTAGACGCTGTCGTTGGCGCACACGACCTCGTCGTAGCTGCCGCGGTCGAGCGTCGCGAGCCCGTCCTTCCACGCCATGAAGTCGTAGCCCACGTTGGGTCGCGGCACGTAGTCGTCAACGAGTGCGGCGAGGTCGCGTGGCAGGCGGCCGCCGCCGTTCGAGACGAGCACCAGTCGCGCGGCCAGCCGGCGATAGGCCCGGGCGGCGTGCGTGACATGCGGGTCGAAGCGGCCGTGCGGATCGAAGTGCGTCAGCACGATCGCCCGTCGCGGCGTCGGCCGCGGAAAACGCAGCACCGCCTCGTTGCCGGCGGGCTCCGCGGACATCAGGCCGCCCGCCGCAGGAGGGCATCCTCGCGGAGCCGGGCGCGGAGCGAGGCGAGCCGCCGGGTGGCGACGCCCTCGATCGGTTTCCCGTTGAGCACATCGAGGATGTCGGGAATGGCCCGGAGCGTCGCCGCGGCCTCCGCCGTGCCGCCGGCGGCCAGTTGGCGTTCCGCGGTTCGCATGGCCGAGGCGGCGTGCCAGCGGACGCTCGCGGCGAGCGTGGCGTCGCGCAGGGAGTCGGGCAGCGTGGCGGCATTGATCCGCAGGGCGCGGGCCATGTCTGGCCAGACCGCTCCGGATGCAAACAGGCGACTCGTTTCGTTGGCCACGTGCCGACGGTAGATCGCCAGGGGCCGCGGCTCGTACCAGACGCGATACCGCGAGGCGATCCGCACCCACATCTCCCAGTCGAGGGCGTGGCAGAGATCGTAGCGGTAGCCGCCGATGGCCTCGTAGGTCGTGCGGGCCACCACCGCCGCCGGCGTCTGGATCCGCTGCCGTTCGGCGATCGTCGGCAGCCAGTTGACCAGCACGCCCGCGAACCACCTCTGGCGAGACGTGGTTTTCACGAGACGATCGCGATCGTCGACGATGCGGCTCCGACAGAACGCCATGCCGATGTCGTTGGCGTAGCGGAAGCCACGATCGATGGCGGCGTAGAAGCCCGGGCAGACGGCATCGTCCTGGTGCAGCAGGTGGATGAAGTGGCCGCGGGCCAGTGCGATCGCACGATTCCAGTTGCCGGCCAGGCCGAGGCGACTGCCGTGCGAGACCACGTCGATGCGGCCCGACGGGTCGATGGAGCGCACGAGCTTCTCGACACTTCCGGGCGTCGAGGCGTCGTCGACCACGGTGATCTGCATCTCGGCCGGTGGCGGGGCCTGGGCAAGGACCGACTTCAGGGAGTCGCGAAGCTTGCCGTCTGGCTCGTAGGCCGGAACCATCACCGAGAAACGCGGCCTTTCGAGACCGTCAGCCACCGGCAGGATCGGTGGCGGGGCCGCGGCGGAAGCAGGTTGCGTGGGAGACATGGCCGGGGAGAAGTACCAGCCCCCGGCTTCCGGCAACAGTCCAACCCAACGGCTCTGGCGTGGATGTCCTGGCAGGGAGTCGTGACGGACTGACCCTCGGCTTCCCAGGTCACCTATTTTCCCGGATCTGGCCTCCTACGAAGCCTGGCCTCGCAGCAGCAGTGGGCCCGGCATCGTCGGTGGCCTCAGAAGCTGCCCACGTTCATATTGACGTAGGCACCGAACGGGCCGACGCCGACGCTCATGCCCGAGCCCTTGGCGTCGGAGAACGGCGGCTTGCCGCCTCCCTGGTTGCCGCCGCGGTAGGGCGAGTACGACACGCCGGACTGCATCGAAGCCGCGGCCGACCTGGACGCCGCCGCCGTCGCCTGTCGGGCGGCCTGCGCCCGATCGACGAGCTGCTGCCGGCTCGAGTCAAAAGCCGCCTGCTGCTGCTGGAGGCCAGCCTTCTTCTGCTCGATCTTGTTGATCTCCTGCTGCAGCTGGGCGCTCGACATGGTGACGACATTCGGGACGTCCTTGAGCACCTCGGCCCGCTTGCTGTCGGACATCACGGAGAGGTACTGGCCGACCCACTGCCGCGCGTCCTTGGCCTCCGGCGTCTCCAGGAGCTTGAACTTGGAGTCGAGGTCTTCGAGGAGATACTCGAGCTCGTACGACGACATCCCCGCCACGCGCTTGTTGAAGTCGGCCTTGATGTTGTGCACTTCCTGCGGCGAGTAGATCTGCTGGGAGGAGAGCCACTCCCCCAGTTCGAAGATCGCCCGTCGCCACCGCGGGCTGCTCATGATCTCGGCCTTGCGGGCCAGATCACCGTCGTCGTTGTCGGCCGCCTTCGCCGGGC
>JAGWWA010000038.1 GCA_018970605.1 Planctomycetota bacterium
AAGAACTCCAGGTATTCGATCACCCGCATGTCGTCATACACGCCGAAGATGTCGGGCATGTAGCCGATGGCGCGGCGAATCTCACGGGGATGCGTGTAGATGGAGTGGCCGCAGACGTAGGCCTCGCCCCAGGTCGGTGAGAGGAGCGTCGAGAGGATCCGGATCGTGGTGGTCTTGCCGGCTCCATTGGGCCCGATGAAGCCGAAGAGGTCGCCCTGCTCGAGCTTCAGCGTGAGCGATTCGAGCGCGAAGAAATCACCGTACTTCTTGGTCAGGTCGATCGTCTCGATCATGGCGCGGCCTCCGCGGCGAGGGGAATCACGATCCTGCAGAGCGTCGGGGCGGCCGCCGCGGCAGCCAGCGGACCGGCGGCGCCGGCCACGGCCCAGCGGGTCACGGGCGTTCCTTCCGCCACGGTGCCGACGAGCACGGCCCGATCGACGGCGAGCAACGGCGAGAGATCGAGGCGGCGGAGGCGGCCCGGATCGAGACCGGTGTAGGCGGTGCCGCCCGCAGCCCCATGAAAGGCGGCCACCTCGATGATCCGGGCCACGTCGACGCCCGTCGGATCCCACGCCATGCCGGCCTCGCGATCCTTGGCCGCAGCGCGGCGGGTGAGGGCGCTGGCCAGCGACCGAGGCCCGCGACCGGTGGCGGTGTCGTAGCGATCGCCGGGGCGGAGCGATCCCACGTCGTAGAGCCAGCCGGCATGGAGAAGCCGGCAGCTCTCCAGGGTGAACGGCAGATGGTGCGAGATGGCGCCGGCCAGCGTGGCCTGCGACGTCATGGCGAGCGAGGACGTCACCACCGGCAGGGTGGTGCAGCCGGACCATTCCGCCTCGAAGAGCCTGCTCGCGGCGGCGGCGACGGGCGCGTCGTCGAGTGCCGCGAGCGATCCGCCGTAGCCGTAGTCGGCCGCCGCCAGCGACGGATGTGGCACCACGGCGTCGAGTCCGCCGAACCCGCGGCCCGCCACCCCCCACCAGGTCACGACCGCGTCGCGGTCGGCGCAGGCCGCACCTGTCGCCGCCTCCACCGTCACGTCGAGCCGATCGTTCTCCGGCGAGTGGACAGCCACCCACGACGTCGCGTGGAGTCGCCCGCTGCCGGCGTCGACGTCGAGCACGTCGGCTGTTCGGGCGATCGCGTCGCGACCGCCGCCCCATCGTTCCTTCAGGCTCCACGCCGCTGCCGTGAACCCGGTGGCCAGGATCGGCAGCGTGAGCCAGGCGATCCACGGCCGCCCCTGCTTCGACACGAACCACCAGTCGAGCGGATAGAGGCAGAACACGTAGAGCAGGCCGAGGCCGGCGATCACCTCGAAGGGGACGGGCTTCCGGGCCGACGCGTCCTTCGGCCTCCGACCGTCTGTCGGCAGATCGGAGGAACCGCCGCTTGCCGGAACGGTGTCGAGCGCGGCGTGCAACTGCCCCGCGAGATCCGGCATGCCCCCCTGCTCTGCCGGCCGACGGTCGAGCCCACCGCGGGACCGACCCCCGAGGGCGGCGGCCAGGAGCGTCTCGCTGCCCGACCAGCCACGCAGGGGTTCGGCATCGAGGTCGAGACCGAGCCAGGTGACGGTGCCGAGTCCATGGGCACGGCGGGTGACGACCGGGCCACCGCCCGCCTCGACGGCCGAGACCAAGACGACGCCGGACACCGGCTCCGCAAACCGGGGCACGGCGACTCCGTCGGGCGGCACGCGGTCGCTGAGCCCGGCCGCCCGCGCGTAGGCCTCGATCGGCCCGACCCGTTTGAGCATCACGGTCTTCTCGAACGTGCCCGGCAACCAGTCGGCCACCGGAGCGCCGGCTGCGGCGACCTCGGCGGCCGACGCCCCGCAGGCGAACACGAGACTGCCGCCGCCGCGAACCCAGGCGTCGATGCCCCTCCGCACCTCCGGTGGCAGCCGCGACGCTGCGTTGCCGCTGACGACGATGGCGTCGGCGGCATCGAAACTGCGGGCCGCCGCGGTGGCGGCATAGGGTGGTGCGTCGGCGACGACGACCGTCGTGGTGCCCCGATCGCGATCGACGAGCCGCGCGGCCCTGGCGACAGACGGCAGTTCTCCGTAGGCGACGACGACATGGTCGGTCGATGCGATCGGATCGACGAGCCGGTCCTCCATGATGGTCGCGCCGCCGTCGGGCCCGCCCACCTCGACGCGATAGCGGCCCGTGGGCCGGCCAAACCGCGCGCTCATGCGGGCCTCCACCCGATCGCCCGCCGGTGTGGCGATGGCGGCCGGGGACCGGACGAACTGCCCATCGTCATCCTCCGCCCAGATGCGAACCTCCTGCCCGGCTTCGAGACCACCACCGGCGGACGACACCACCAGCGGCGTCCACGCCCCGACGCGCCAACGGCCGTCGAACCCCGCGGCGAGGTTGATGGTGAGGCGACCAGGCTCAGCCGCCTGTGGCCACGGCCCCCCGATCACGAGCATCACCAGTTCGGCCGCCACCAGGATCAGCGGCCACGACGCGCCCCGCCGGCTCATGGCTTCTCCGCGTCGGGGCAGGTGCAGACGAACTGGCCGCAGCCCGGACAGCCGGTGCCGTACTTGCGGCGCACCGCGTCGTCGAGATCGACGCCGACGACGTTGGCGATGGTCACCAGCCATGCCAGAACGTCGGCAAACTCGAGTGCCTGCTCCTCGGGCGTGCCGCTGCGGAGCGCCGTGGCGAGTTCGCCGATCTCTTCCGTGAGCCACATGAACGTGCCCTCGACGCCTCGCGAGGCGTCCTTGTCGTGATACATGGCACGGATCAGGTCTTGAAACTCCCGCAGCGTCATCGTGGCGGTGGCTCCCGGCAGGTCGGTCGGCGGATGGGGCCCGGCGAGTCTACAAAACCGCGTCGCCGCCGTGCGGCCGGTGGAGCGGATGCCGGCCGCCCTGCCGCCGGCTACGATGACGTCCTTCCCGGCACGCTGGACTCCCGCATGACCACGCCCCGACCGATCCGCATCTTCGACACCACGCTCCGTGACGGCGAGCAGTCGCCCGGGGCGAGCATGAATCTCACCGAAAAGCTGGAGGTCGCCCAGGCGCTGGTGCTGCTCGGCGTGGACGTGATCGAAGCCGGTTTCCCGATCGCATCGCCGGGCGACTTCGAGAGCGTCCGCGAGATCGCGAAGATCGTGAAGGGCTCGACGGTCTGCGGCTTGGCCCGCTGCAACGACGCCGACATCGACCGGGCCTGGGAGGCGCTCCGCGCCGCCGAGCAGGCCCGGATCCACGTGTTCCTGGCGACAAGTTCGATTCACCGCGAGTTCAAGCTGCGGATGACCGAGGAGGAGGTCCTCGCCCGCGCCGTCGCCGGCGTGACGCGGGCCCGCAGCCACTGCGCCGACATCGAGTTCTCACCCGAGGACGCCGCCCGCACCGAGATCGACTTCCTCTGCCGCGTGGTCGAGGCGGTGATCGCCGCGGGCGCCACGACCGTCAACATTCCCGACACGGTCGGCTATGCCACGCCTACGCACATGCACCGCGTGATCAAGAGTCTCGTGGACCGCGTGCCGAACATCGACAAGGCGGTGATCAGCACCCATTGCCACGACGACCTCGGCCTCGCCGTGGCCAACAGCCTCGCGGCCGTCGAGGCCGGGGCCGGCCAGATCGAGTGCACGATCAACGGCCTCGGCGAGCGGGCGGGCAACTGCTCGCTGGAGGAGGTGGTGATGGCGCTTCGCACGCGGGGCGACTACTACCAGTGCTCCACGCGGATCGTCACGCAGAAACTCGTGCCGACCAGCCGACTGGTCGCCAACATCACCGGCATCCAGGTGCCGCGCAACAAGGCGATCGTGGGCAAGAACGCCTTCGCGCACGAATCGGGCATCCACCAGGACGGCATGCTCAAGGAGCCACGCACCTACGAGATCATGCGGCCCGAGGACGTGGGCCTGGAGCGGACCGACCTCGTGCTCGGCAAGCACAGCGGCCGCGCCGCGCTCGCCGACCGGGCGAAGGCGCTCGGCTACCAGCTCACCCCCGAGCAGCTCCAGACGGTCTTCGAGCGTTTCAAGCTGCTCGCCGACCGCAAGAAAGAGATCTACGACGGCGACATCGCGGCGCTCTGCGAGCAGCAGTTTTCGGAACTCCCGGAGCAGTTCGTCTACGAGGGCTACACGCTCACGAGCGAGTCGGGGGCGGCGCCGACGGTGACGCTCCGGGTGCTCCAGAACGGCGTGCCGCAGGAGGCGACGATCACGGCCGGCGACGGCCCGATCGACGGCATCTTCCTGGCGATCGAGAAGCTCACCGGCATCACGACGGTATGCCGCGACTTCCGCGTGCAGGCGGTGACGGTGGGCAAGGACGCGCAGGCTGAGGTGACGGTCGAACTCGAGCATGCGGGTCAGGTGCAGCGGGGCCGCGGGGTGTCGACCGATTCGCTCGAGGCCTCGGCGAAGGCGTTTCTCGCCGCCACCAACCGCCTCGCCCTCGGCGGCGGCCCGCGGCTGCATCCGCAGCGTGCATAACCGTCAGCCGGTGTGGCTGACCAGTGGGACCAGGATGACGCAGCGCCGTCGGCCTCGTGCGACCGCAGCACAGGATGCCGAAACCCGGACGATGCCCACCGACCCTGCGCCGGAGCCGCCGCTTTCCCGCCAGGAAGCCACGAGCGCCAGCGAGTGGATCCGCCGCTGCGAGCCATCACGCTCGTTTCACTGACGACGCCAATCCCCTCGCTCGCGCTCGGGGCTTTCTGGAAACATCCATGCAGCGAGCTCGGGGCTGCCCGTGCCCGGGAGCCGGGCTCGGCGGCCAGCGAAGCCAGGATGGCGAAGCGCAGCCGGCGTGCAGCGAGCGCAGGGCAGGATGCCCGTAGCGAACGTCCGGCGATGGGCATGGGCAGCCTCGAGCGACGCACCACGCGAAGGCACCCGTCGATCACGCGATTGGGTTTCCTGAAGCCATCACTGCGAGGCCCCCATCGCTCACGCGATTGGGCTTCCTGGCAAGGCGCACGTCCGGCGATGGGGCTGAATGGCCGGGCAGATGTGGTGTTCAGATCGCCTCGCCGCCCCGTTCGCCGGTGCGGATGCGAACGCACTCGTCCATGGGCAGCACGAAGATCTTGCCGTCACCGATCTCACCATGCTCCCCCGAGCGGCCCCCCTTCACGATTGCCGCGATCGTCGGCTCGACAAAGTCGTCATTGACGGCGATCTGGAGCTGGACCTTGCGGATCAGGTTCACCGAAATCTCGTGGCCGCGATAGGTCTCCGCGTGCCCGCGCTGACGGCCAAAGCCTTGGACGTCCAGCACGGTCAGCCGGAAGACTTCCACCTCGGAGAGCGCCTGCTTCACCGCCTCGAGCTTGGCCGGTTGAATGATGGCGATGATGAGCTTCACGAAGCGCCTTCCGGACACAGGTCAGCGAGGAGTCCGTCAAGGCTACTCCCACGGCGGCCACGGCCACAAGGATGCACTCCGCCAGGATGCCGCAGGCGTCGGCGCATGCCCCGGCCTGGGTGAGCGTAGGCGGAGTACCCACCCAAGCCGTGTTGGGGCATCCTTCCGGACGCGAGGCCGGGGCGGCGTCCACCGCTCCATGGCGGCCCCGAAGGTCGGGCCGCCCGGCTGTTGATCACTCCTGCAATGCAGTGCAAAGCCCGTGCCGTAATGGCCCCACCCCCCTACCCTGGTCAGATGGTGGGTTTTTCGGCCACGAAACGGCCGTTTGCGGCATGCCAACGCGAGGCATTTCGTGGCGTTTTATTCCGCGAGCGCGTTTTTCCAGCACCAGACTGCCCAGCGCCGCGGCAACGGCTACGGTGTGTCGAGACAATCGCACCGCCCCCCCGACGACACGCCATGACGTCTCTCACCCATCTGCTCGCCGAGCCGCGGCAACTCCTCTCCCGGGAACTGGGCCGCGTGCTGCCCGAGTCGGCGGTTGGCCCAGGTCGCGGCAGCGTGCCCGACGGCACCCACGTGGGAGGCCGCGCCGCCGGGCTCAGCCGGCTCGCTGCCATGGATCCGCTCGCCTATGGCCAAACCCGCAATCACGTCGCCGGCGCCGTCACCGGGCTCTCGCCGTGGATCCGGCACGGCGTACTCTCGATCTCCGAGGTCCGCGACGCGGCGCTTGCCCGCGTGTCCGATGCCGCGCAGGCGGCGAAGCTGGTGTCCGAACTCGGCTGGCGCGACTACTGGCGGCAGGTGCACCTCGCTGTCGGCGATGGCATCCTCGAAGACCTCGAGGCCCCGGCAGCACGCGGGCGGCGGTCCCCGCTCGGGTTGGTTCCCGACGACGTCCGTGAAGCACGCACGGGGATGGCGTGCATCGACGCCTTCGTCCGCAGGCTGCACGGAACTGGCTGGCTGCACAACCACGAGCGAATGTGGCTCGCGTCGTGGCTGGTGCACGTCCGCGGCGTGCACTGGCGGGCCGGCGCCGACTGGTTTCTCGAGCATCTCCTCGACGGCGATCCAGCAAGCAACCATCTCTCATGGCAGTGGGTCGCCGGCACGTTCTCGGCGAAGCCCTACCTCTTCAATCGCGAGAACCTCGAGACGTACACCTCCGGCAGCCACTGCCGAGCGTGTCCCGAATTCGGCCGCTGTGACGTGGAGGGAGGCTACGACGACCTCGCGACCCGGCTGTTCGCGGAGTCCGGGCGGCCCGTCGAGCGACCGCCGCTGCGGATCCGTCCAGGAGCGGCCCCATCCCCTGCACCATCCCTCTCACCTGCCCTGCGTCGGCCGCTCGTCTGGCTCACCATCGACTCGGCGTCGGCGACGAGTCCTGCGGCCACCGCCTTTCCCGACGCGCCGCGACTCTTCGTGCTCGACCCCGCCTGGCTCGCGGCCGAACGGCCGTCCGTCAAGCGGCTCGTATTCCTCTGCGAGTGCCTCGCCGACGTGCCGGGCATCGAGGTGTTCCTCGGTGACCCGCACGCCGTCGTGCCCGTCCATGCGGCCGCGCTGGGCTGCGACGGTGTCGCCGTCGCCGAAACGCCCTGCCCACGCATTCGTCGCGGAATCGCGTCGATCCAATCGACGACCCCCGTCGCCGTCATGCCCTGGCCGCCGTTCTGCGACCGCTCACGGGTCCGCGACCTCGGCCGCTTCTCCCGCTACTGGCAGCACGTCTCGACATCGGCGCTCAGGCCGACCGCTTCGTGAGCTGGTTTCTCCGTGCGATGAGGGCGATGCACAGCGACGCGGTCAGGGTCCATCCGGCCGGCTCGGGCACGGCGTAAACCACCGACAACTGAGGCCGCAACTCCAGATCGGCCGGTTCGGACGTGAACCACACCCAGTCTTCGACGCCGCTGCCGCGGAGCAGCCAACCGTGGTTCGCGGACGGGTCGGCCTGCCAGAGGCGGATCGATGCGGTGACGTCGAAGATCGCGTCGTTGGAGACCGTGTTGGGGGTCAGTTCAAACTCGCGGGCAACCTCCGCCTGCACGCCATCGGTCGTGACGCCGAAGCCGAAACTGCTCCAGGTGGAGGTGCCGCTCCAGCCGACGAGCATTCGATGCAGAGACACCGTGTCGGACCCGGTAGCCGTTTCCGTGAGGACGGAGAGCTTCGCCGAGAGAATGGTGGCGCCGTCAGGAATTCGCCCGCCGGCTCCAAAGAGATTGTCGAACCGGATCAGGCCCTGTGCCAGCGGCGATCCATCGACGACCGCGATCGGGTCGCTGCCGTGCGAGGTCGTCGGCGATGCCGCCTCGATCCAGGTGTCGGTCACCGAGACGTAGCCACCCGCGTCGCCCTGCCGAAACGTCGCCACGCTCGTCACGGGATCACTCGTGAAGGCACCGACGATCGGCTGCACGGCCGCCGCGCTCCCGGAATGCCCCGCGCCGGTCATGTCCTCGATCGTTCGCAGCAGGTTGTGCAGCGTCCACGTGCCCGGAACCTCTCCCTGGCGGACGCCGGCCCCGGCGAGCACGGTGGGGATCCGGTTCCGCTCGCTGCTGCTGTCCTCGTCCCAGGTCACGACGAGCAGGCTGTTGTTGGTGTGGGCCCAGTTCGCATAGCCCGACAGGTTCGACTGCAGCCACGCGTCGGCGGCGGCGATCGACCCGTCGTGCATGTTGTGCTGCTCGTTGGGGATCACAAAGCTGACGGTCGGCAGCGTCGCGTAGTCCGACGGGAACGAGGTGAACGGCTGGGCCGCGGTGGTGGGGAGTTGATGGCCGGTCGGCGATGCCGTCACCCAGTTCAGCCACGGATTGTGCTTGCGGACGTATTCATTGCGCGGCGGATTCGCCGTGAAGGACGCGCCCTGATAGCCGACCGACGGCAATGACTCGGAGTAGCCGGTGAACGTGCGACCCGCGGCCACGAGCGCCGCACCGAGATTGGAGGTCGTGAACGGCTGCGCGGCAGGAATCTCGTTCGAGGTCTGCCCCTGGTCGGCTCCGCTGAAAAGATGCAGGTAGTTCGGCTGACTCGGATGGGTGATTCCGTGCATCCCCGTCAGCAGGGCCCCGCCCGTGACCAGCGAGTTGATGAACGGGGCATCGGGCGAGCCGATGACGTCACTGAACGAGTGATTCTCCTCGACGACCACCACGATGTGATCGTAGGTCGGCGGCGCCGCCTGCGCCGCCGCACAGGCAACCGCGGCCATCCACCCGGCCATCCATCGGTGCATCATCGCATGTGCTCCACGTCACCCAGCCGCTGACGACCCACCCCGAGGCAACCGATCACCGCTCCCAACAGAGACCCTCCGATCGTTTTTGCCCGTCCGATGCGCGTCGGGGCCGCCGGTGTCCTCTCGCTCGACGTTCACGTCGGCCCTCCAGGCCACCGTTCACTGCGTGTCCGCTGCGCTTCGCCATCCTGGCTTCGCTTGCTCCCACAGCCCGCTCGAAGCCACCGGCAGCCCCTCTCGGGTCCCGATAGCAGATGTCAACGCGATGCTCCAGGTAGTACGACGGCGTGAGTCTACTCGCGCCCCCCCGGCAGGGCGAGGATCTGCCACGGCGGCGCCTCGGGCGGCGGGCTCGTCAGCGACAGGCGGCCGCCGTCGCGGGGGTGCGGCAACACGATCGCGGTCGCATGCAGCGCCAGGCACGTCGCCGGTCGGTCGGTCGGGCCGTAGAGCCGGTCGCCCACGATCGGGCAGCCGAGCCATGCCAGATGGACGCGAAGCTGGTGCGACCGGCCCGTGAGCGGCTCCAGTTCGACCAACGTCACCTCGGCGCCGTCCCACACGCCGGCATGAAGGGTCCGCCACCGCGTCACCGCCCGACGGCCCATGATCGGATCGATCCGCTTGCGTGGTGGGCACGCCACGTCGTCGGCCAATGGCAGATGGATCTCGCCGGTTCGACTGCCCGGCGCACCGTGCACGACCGCGAGATACCGCTTCTCGACGAGCCCCTCCTCGAACGCGCGGCCGAGTCGCGACCGTGCCTGCCGCGACCGCGCGAGCACGAGGAGCCCGGAGGTGTCGCGATCGAGCCGATGCGCCGCCTCGAGCGGCCCGCACCTCGCCGCGAGCACCGCCGCCACGTCGGGCGGGTCGAGTGGCGTCCGCGCCGGCACGCTCGGCATGCCCGACGGCTTGTCCACCACGACGATCTCGTCGTCCGACATCACGATCCGCACCGCGGCGGGCATGTCAGAGCAACCCCAGCGCTGCCGCCCAGCGGCAGAGGAGGGCTGTCGGTGGACCACCGTCGGCCGACTCCGTCAGCGTGCCCACCGCGTGGCCGGCACGGGCCAGTCGGTCGCTGTCGGTCGCGCGCCTCCGCGCGGCGGCGTCGTCGCCTCCTCCCAGCAGCATCCACTTCGCGGTCCCAGGCTCGGCGTCGGTGATCGTGAAGCGGGCCGGCAGTGGCGCATCGAGGACGGCCACGCCGCGACAGCCGGTGCCCAGTCGCTCCGCCAGCAGCCACGCAAACGCGCCCCCCGGGCCGCGGCCCGCAACGGCGACCCGCGTGGTATCGACTGGCCGCAAGGCGTTGAGCGACTCGATCGCCCGCGCCACGCCGCCGATGTCATCGGCACTCCACTCCCGCCGCTCGCGCGAGCCTGGCAGGATCACGGCCACGCCGGCAGCCGCGGCCGCAGCCTTCCAAGGGGCGGCCTCAGCCTCGTCCGCGGCACCGTGTGGCAACCCGAACCAGATCAGCACGGGCACCGGTCCACGGCCCGGTGGAATCACGACGAGCGGCGGCAGCGCGACATCCGCTCCGCCGAGCCGCGACACCCGCACCGCATCGGCCCCGCCGCCCGGCCCTGCGACGGCCCGTGGCGGCGGAGGCTCGTCGGGCACCTGCTGAATCATCTCGTCGAGGACGATGTCGGTGGTGGTGACCTGATCGCCACGGCGGACCCCGAGGCGAACCGATTGCCCGGGTTCGAGGCCCGCGACCACTCCCGCGAGTGCTGCGGCAGACGGCGCCTCCACAGCATCGTCGCCTGGCTGCGCGGCGCCTGGCTGCGCGGCGAGTGGCTGCGCTTCGCCGAGCAGTGCGATCGACGCCACGCTTGCCCCAGCGGCGATGCCCGCCCGGTCGGCAGGTCCGCCGGGCAGCACCCAGTCGATCCGCGCCGGCGCGTCATCCTCCTGATCGTCGCCTGCTGCCACGACGACACCGAGAATGGCCCGCCTCCACGGCGGTAGCGTGGCGGTAAGTGAGGGCCGTGCCGCGATGCGAATCGTCTCCCCGCCCCGGCGACGATCGACCTCGACGTCGATCGTATCGCCCGCATGCCGCGGCGCGACCGCGTGCCTCGCGTCGGCGACCCTGCGGACCGGTCGGCCGTCCACGGCGACAATCCGGTCGCCCGGCCGAAGACCAGCGCGAGCGGCAGGCGAACCCTGGCGCACCGAGGCGATCACCGGATCGCCGTTGATCGCATCCCGCGACCGATAGCCGATCCCGAGGATGCCGCCGGCGAGCGACTCTCCCGCCGCGAGCCGCGGCAACACCGCGAGCAGGTCTTCGAGCGGCACTGCAAAGCCGATCCCGGCGTCGTAGAGTTCCGTGCCCCGCATCATCTGCGCGGGCTCGGCGGGGAGCGGGGCCACAATGCCGATCACCCGACCGGCGATATCGACGAGCGGCCCCCCGTAGTTCATCGGTGACACCGCCGCATCGGTCTGCACCGCGAGCCCCCAGCCGCGGTCCACGGCGGACAGGATGCCCACCGCCACGCTCGGCTCGGCCGCCGACCAGCCGCGGCCGACGGCGATCGTCCACTGCCCCGGCAGGAGGCTGCGACGCGGCGCGGGTTCGACCGCGCACGCGGTCGGAATCGCTTCGGTCTTCAGCAGCACGATGCCCCGCGGCTCATCGCGGCCGAGCGGCTTTGCGGCCACGCGGCGGCCGTCGGGCAGGACCACGACCGCTTCGCGGGCCGTGTCGGGCACGGCGAACGACGTGGCGAACACCAACCCTGCCGGATCGATCACGAGCCCCGTGGACGGGCCCGACGCCACCCCCGCCTCCTCGCCCGCGGCCCCGGCCACCGCAGCCCCGGCGACAGGCTCGATCCGCACGACGGCGGCGGCGACCTGCGAGACCGCCGCGCGAAACGCCGCCTCCTCGGCGTGCGTCGGCTCCGCCGCCACTCCACGCGCGCCCTCCAGCATCGCCACGACGATGAACGTCAGCACACCGCGAAGCCGGCTCATGGCGCGGCCTCCTGCGGCGTGCTTCTCTCCGCGGCCGCCGGCCTGGGCCCGAGATCGCAGTCCACGACCGTTCCATCGCGAATCACCGAAAGCTGCACCGGATCGCCTGCCGGAATCGCCCCCACCGCCCGCTCGGCCGCCGTACGAGATCCCACCGCCCGACCGCCCACCGCGATCAGCAGATCGTCGCTGGCAAGACCGGCCCGCGTCGCCGCCGACCCCGGCAGCACCGCCTCGACGAACGGCGGCGTGCGATCGAGCAGATCGGGCACGAGCACGATCCCGAGCAGCCCGAGATCAAACGGCGGTGCGGCGGCGACGAGGGGCGGCGAGCCCCCGCCCGCGGCGATCGCCTCGCAGCCGGCCAGCACCTCATCCATCGGCAAGGCGTAGTTGAGCCAGATGCCCCCGGCCGACGACCGCAGTTCCTTGCCGATCATTCCGAGCAGCCGTCCGCGCGAGTCGACGACCGCACCGCCGGGTGAGCCGGGATTGTTGGTGGTGAAGTCGAGCACGTAGACGGTGCCGGTGTAGGGCGCGTCGGCGGCGCCGCGGCGCGCCTCGAGCGGCACGACCGTCGCGATCACGCCCCGCTGCACGCTCGCCCGCTCATCGCCGACGGCGACGCCGAACAGGTTCGACACCGCCAGCACCCGCGTGCCGGCCGCCGCACGCTCCTCCGCGGGCACCGCCGCCGGCAGGTCGGTGGCGTCGATCGAGAGCACCGCGAGCTCCCGCCGCAGATCGACGCCGACCAGGGTGGCCTCGAAGCGACGGCCGTCGTCGAGCACGCAGTCGATGCCCTCCGAATCGAGCACCGTGCTCATGACCGTGGCGATCCGGCCGTCGGGCGAGAGGATGATCCCGGACTGGTAGGCCTCGAGGCCTCGCACCCCACCCGCGCCGTAGATCTTGACCACACTGCGGGCCGCAGTGGCGGCCACGAGCTGCGGCGACGGCGCGTCGGCGGCGCTGCCGATGCGAACGGCGAGCAGGGCGACGATGGCAGCCGCGCACAACGGCATCTTCGCAATCATCGCGGCGACTCCACGGCGGCAGCGGCATCGAGCAGGAGCGTGGCGAAGGGCTCGCCGCCACAGCTGGCATCGATCGACGCCGGCATCCCACCCGCGGCGTCCCCCACCGGCCACGTGAGCCTCAGTTCGCACGGGTCGCCATCGGGTGACGTCCAGAGATCGATCCACACCACACGGCCCGAGGCATCGACGCCACACCGGGCCACGACACCCGCCACCGCCGACTCGAGCACGTCCACCAGATCGGCCGATGCACCGGCCGCGAAGGTGGCGGGTTGCCGCGGCGCCGTGCCCCAGAAGATGGTCTGACCCACCGCCGCCGGGCCTTCGACGACGAGCCGTCGCCAGAGCACCAGCGCCGGCAGGAGGCCGCCGCTGCCCGGCGGAAGCGGCTGGCGATCAAACTCGTCGTCGACCGCCAGCGTCGAGGTGCCGGTGGGCAGGTCGATCGATGCCGTGGCGTCGGAGAGTTCGATGCGAAACTCGCCCCCGGCGGCGAGTCGTCCCTCCATCACCCACGGCCCGTCGGGCAGGCTGTCGCGGACGGCCGCGAGCCCTGCTGCCACGCGATCCCGCTCGACCACGTTGAAGTGGTGGTTCGCGAATCCGGCCCGCCGCTCGTAGACCTCCCGAACCGCGGCCGGCACCTTCGGCTCGTCTCCGCCGGCCCGCGGCTCATCGCCGGCGTCGCCACCGGCAAGTGCCGCGAGCTTCGCCGGCGAGTGCACCCCGTGCAGCCGCACGAGCAGATCCTGCCGGCGGCCATCCCTGCGGATCACGAGCGGCACCTGCCATCCTGCGGGCAGGATGCCCAGCACGTTCTTGAACGCGTTCACCGTCCGCACCGGCCGGCCGGCGAGCGACACGATCTCGTCGTCGTATCGCAGCCCGCGCCGCCAGGCGTCGGACGATTCGAGGATGTCCGACACCACCACGCGGCCGTCCACGGCCGTCGCCACCCGCGCACCGAGCGTCGCGTGGTCGCAGAGGCGACCCGAGCGGAGCCCGCCCAGGAAGTTCCGCACCTGATTGGCCGAGATCGCATACCCCGCACCGACGTTCACCCGCCCCCGCTTCTCGAACGACGCGCGGCCGTTGATGCCGATCAGCCGGCCCGCGGCGTCGAACAGGCCGCCGCCGGAGTTGCCAGGATTGATCGCGGCATCGACCTGTATGCAGTCGGTGTACTCCAGGATCGTGCCCGCGGGAAACTGATAGCGGTGCACGCCCGAGACGATGCCGGCGCTGACCGATGGCTGCAGGTCGGTGCCGAGCAGAAACGGGTTGCCGATGGCGAAGCATTCATCGCCCACCTGCACCCGATCGCTGTCGGCCATTTCGGCGACGGGAAAATCGTCGCGGCCGAGCAGCCGCACGACCGCCAGGTCGCCCGTGGGATCGATGCCCACGAGCACCGCGTCATAGAGCCGCCCATCGGCAAGCCCGCAGGTGACCGCCGGGCCAGCCGACTGCACGACGTGAAAGTTGGTGGCTGCAAAGCCGTCGCGGGTGAGCAACACGCCCGAGCCACCGCCGGACTCGCCGGCGAAGATCGAAACGGCCGCGGGCGTGGCCCGACGGATCGCCTCGATCCGCGCCTGCTGGGCCTCAAGCACGACGGGGTCGACCTCGACGCCGATGGCGATCGTGGCGGCGGCCATCATGACCGCCGCCATCAGGACTCGAAGGCCACGATGCCATCCAGCGATCGGGGTAGGAATGGTCAGACGGGCACGCGCAGCCCCGAGCACCATCGACCCGTGCACGTGATTCCGGAATCGGAAGCAGGCAGCCGGAGACACGCGCAGACACCCCACGCGGACCGAGACGTCATCCAGGTTGAAACCCTGCGCTACGCGAGGCTGCGAGGGGCTGATACGCGTCACACGTGATCCTCGCGCGTTGTTCGACGGAACCCTCAAAGCCCGGAGCGGAAGCGACGGGAACGGCTCCGCGGATCGGCACGGGTCGCTCGCCGCCGCCACGCATGATCCCCTCGCTCCCGCTCGGGGCTTCCTGGCGGAGTGACGCCGCCGCAGGATCGCCTCAGGATCACGTGTGACACGTATGAGAGGCTGCGAGGTGCTGAGAGGCTGCGAGGGGCTGCCCGTGCCAATCGAGCGGCGTAGGAAACCGAGCGAAGTCTGGAGGACGAAGCGAGGTTTCCTTCGAGCGAGCGAAGGGCAGGATGCCCGCAGCGAACGTCCGGCGAGATGGCACGGGCAGCCCCGAGCCCACGGCGACACGGGAGGGCACACAGGTTGACAACCTGTGCTACGAAAGAGAGCCCCGTGCGAAACGGGAGGACACACAGGTTGACAACCTGTGCTGCGGAGGAGAGCCCCGGGATCGCGTCGAAGGCGAATCACTTCTCGAACCCCGCGTCGTCGAAGCGAACGGGCACGCCGACGCCGCCGTCGGCGAACTCGACCCCGATCGTCAGCCGCCGCGCGTCGGCGACGGCGATCTCGATCGGAACCGCGGCATCGCCTGCGAGCCGCTGTCGCCACTCTGGGCCGTCGTCGGCCCGCGCCGTGACGATGACTCCCGCGGCCGATGCCGCCGCCATGCGGACCGCCCGGGCGCGAAACCGCCGACTCCCTTCCGGCACCCGCCACGTGGCCGTCGATCGGGGCCGCATCAGCCACGCGGGTGGGGCGTCGTCGGGTGTCACGATCCGGGGCGCAAAGAACGCCGCCAGGCCATCGATCGCGGTGAGGCCTCCGAAGAATGGTTCGCCCGACGAGGCCTCGGGCTCGACGGCGACGAGGGCGACGGTCCGGCCGGCCGCGAAGTCGATCGACCGGAGCATCGCTCCCGGAACGCGGATCTCGCCGTCGAGCACGAGCCAGCCGTCCCGCCACTCGACCGTCGCGGCGCCGAGCGTGCCGCCGTCGATCGAAACCTGCGTCATGCCCGACGCGGCAACCGCCTTCGCGGGCGGCCGCACCCAGACGAGACCGAGCACCTTGCCACGATTCACCGGGATCCGCTCGCCATCGAGCATCACCGTGACCGCGGTTGGTGAGATCGCGGTGATCGCGCACTCCACGAGTTCGAATCCCTCGGGACGGCTGACGGCGACGAGATCAGCCCCCGGCTCGGCGGGCACCGCCGCGAGCCAGTCGCCCACGGTGGCGTTGCCACCGCCAGCAGGCCGCCAGGCCGCCCGCCGCACACGCTCGATCGGCACCTCGATCGTGGCGTCACCGCGAACGATCGCGGCTCGGCCGTCCTCCCAGCGGAGGTCGTCGCCGCCGATCGTCAGCCCGCCATCCCCCACCACCGTGACCGCAGGCGGAGCACCCGGACGATCCGCGGTGGCGAGGATCGCAGTGAGTGCTCGCACGTCCGCCAGCGGAAGCCGCTGCAGCTCGCCGTCCACGAGGAGTTCGATCGCGTCGCGATCGATCGACCGCAGGCTGCCCTCGCGCGGCGTGCCCGCGCTCCCCTCGACTCGCACCTGCAGGTCACTCGCACCGGCGAATGCCGCGGCCGTCACGACGATCCAGCACCCGACCACCCGCGCCGCGGTGCGCGGTCCGAGGCGACACGGCGCCGCAATGGCCTGACGAGGCGTCACGTCAACGGTCCTCCGCACCGGTGGCCAGCCGCTTGAAATACTGCTCGATCGCCTCGCGATAGTGTGGCGGAAACTCGCGGCCGATCTGCTGGAGCGCCCGCTCCCGATCGTGAGGCGGCAGGTTGCCCCACGACTCGCCCGGCGCGAGATCCCGCTTCCGCACCTCGCCCGTCCCCCGGCCGCGCGCGATGCGGCTGTCGTCCATGGGACGCCCTCCTCCCCCCTGCCCCGAGTCGCTTCCCGCACCCGACGAAGACTCCCCCTGCTGCTCCTGCCGCTGCTGGTTCTCGAGCCGCTCGATCAGCTTGTCGAGCGATGCGATCACGCCGTCCTGCACCTCGCGGGTCGTGGGGCCGGCGCTGCCGAGATCGAGCCGCCTGGTCACGTCCCGCATCCGACGGGCGATGTGGTCGAGCGAGTCCTTCTCGACGGCGGTGATGTCGGCCCGCAACAGCCGGGCCACGCGGGCGTATCGCACCGGAATCTCCGACTCCCGCTCCAGCAGCCGGTCCAGCGACTCGATCGCCTCATCCACCCGGAGGAGCCAGTGCTCGCATGCCGCGCGGTGAAACAGCGCCGTGGCGGGATCGACCGAAGCGCCGACGTCGAGCCGGGCCAGCAGCGGCAGCGCCTCGTCGAACCGGTCGCGACGCACGAGTTCGCGTCCCCACCAGAGCGACACCGCATCCCGCACGAACGCGTCAGTCGCGGGATCGTCGAGCCAGGCGACGGCCGGTTCCTGCCTGCGGGCCGCGGTCGCGACGAGTTCGGCGGCTCGGGGCTCGTGATCGCCGATCGCCTCCACCACCGTGTCGAGCAGGTCTCGCCGGCCAGCGGCCACGTCGTCCCAGGCCGCCTGCAGCGCGACGGCTCGCACCGGATCGACGCCCGGGGAAGCGGAGCCAGCCGGCCACTGCTCCACCTTGCTCCGCACCGCCGTAGCGGTGGGAATCGACCACGTCGGCTCACGGGCGAGGGCCGGCTCCGACGCCGCAGCAGCACACCGCGGCGGCGCGATCCCCGCCCAGTCGGCAGCCCAGTCGGCAGCCCAGACAGCCGCCACGAGCAGGCCCCGCGCCAGCGTGCGGCAGATCGAAGGCGACGTCATGCGCAGCTCCGGAACCCGGGAACGAAGCACCGCTCGTGAGTGTAGTCTTCGCCGCGCCGCCGGGGGAAACCTTCGGCCGACACGCTACTCGGTGAGCCCTTCGACGATGTCGCGGGCGGCCCGTTCGATCTCCCGCTGGCGGCCGGCGAGCCGCGTCAGGGCGGCGCGTGCGTCGCCGCCTTCCACGGGCGAGTCGGCGGCGTCGAGCAGTCGCGAGAGCCTCTGCGTCCGCGCGTTCACCCGAGCCTGCAGCGAACGCAGCATCTTGAGTTCGGCAAGCTTGTCCACGAGCGGCTGCTCGCCGGCCTCTCCGGTCCGCCCGCCGGACGGCGCGGCAGCGGCGTCCTGCTGATCGTCCCGAGCCCGCTCGACGGCGGCGAGCATCTCCTCGAGGCCGGTAACGATCTCGCCGAGCAGGCCGATCGTCTCATGGCCCGCGTCGCCGCCGGCGAGACGCGCGGCCGCCTGACCTGAATCGTCGCGCACCTGCTCGAGCGCCTGCGGAATCGCCACCGCGGAGCCATCATCGCGGAGCAGCACGAGGGCCTTGGCGGCATCACCGGTGATCGCCCCCTGCTCGCGTCCAAGCCGCGCCGCCTCGAGCTGCCGCTCGCGGGCCGACTGGCCCGTGGCCGCAGCCAACCGCTCGGCATCGGCAAGCACGCCCCGCTCGGCCTTGAGCATGCCACGAAGCCGAGTCTCGAGCTGGACGAGCAATCGCGTCACCTCCTCCTCGCGCATCTGCCGAAGGATCTCCTCGAGCTCCGCCCGAGCCGTCTCGAGTTCCTCGACGGCCCGTTCCTGCTCGTTCCGCGCGGCGCCGGAATCAGCGCCGGGATCGGTCTTCTCGAGCTGCTCCTGGGCCCGTCGCATCCGCTGCTCCGCCGCCCGAAGCCGCTGCGCGGTCCGGAGGCCCCGGGCCGCGTCGTCGTCACCCTCCACTGGCACATCCTCAGCCGGTGCGTCGGCGGCGGCCTCCGCCGGCGCCGGCTCGTCGCCCTCGGGATTCGATGGCTTCGCTCCGCCACCTCCTTCGTTCCCCGGCTCACCGGGCGGGCGCGACGCATCCGATCCCGGCGGCTTCGTCCCGTCCTCGTCGAGGTGCTCGGCAAACCGCTGCACGTCGTCGCCGAGCGCTCGCGTCTCGTCGGCGGTCGCCCGCTGCCGTTCGGCCAGGTCGCGGGCACGGCCCCCCGCCTCCGTGACACCCTCGATGTCCCGCTGCTTCGCGATCTGCTTCGTGATCCTCGCCATGAATGCCTTGAGCTGCTTCTCGGTATCGGCGGCCCGCTGGTCGGAGGCACCGGCCTCGAGGAGATCGAGCAGCGACCGAAACTGGCCGATCGCGTCCTGCTGACTCGTGCCGGCCTTGAGCAACTGCCCCTGTTCCAGCATCGCGACGATCGCGGCCACGCGATCCCCCACCTGCTCCTCGCGGGCACGGTCGAACGCCGCCCTGAGCGCGGCGGCCCGCCGTGGGTCGGTCGCCTGGAGCACGTCGGCGAGCCTGAGGAACGACCGCTCCAGATCCTGGTAGCGGGCCAGCAACTCGGCCTCACGGGCGGCCAGCGACGCCGTGTCGCCCCGCGGCGGATCGACGGCCGAGGCGGGATACCAGCTCATGGCGGCGAGCAGCGCCGCGAACACCGCACACCCACGACGTCTCATGGCGACTCCAGCGCCTCGCGGCCGCGCCTCCGTTGCCGCTCGAGCGTGTCGTCGCGGATCTGCTCCTGAACGCGGATCACACCGCGAAGCCGGTCGATCACCTCGTTGATCGATTCGAGTTCCAGCATGCGCGAGAGCACGGCGCGGAGCCTGACGATCGCGGCATCGACCGCCGCGGCCACGGCCTGACGACCGTCGGCATCCGCCCCGCCCACCTGCCGACACAGCCGGATCGCGGCGGGGAGTTCAGCCGCCACGACCGCCGCGAGCGGCTCGGCGATCTGGCCGAGGAGGCGGGCCTCGAGTTCGGGCGTCGCCAGCGCGTTGTTGAGGAGCTCCCGGTGGATGCCCCGAAACTCGCCGGCGATCTCCGCCGTCTCGCCGGCGGCCCGCGCCGCCGCGTCGCCGCAGCGGCGGGCAACGTCCTCGCCGGTGAGATCGCGGGCCTTCGCCAGATCGTCGATCACTCCCTCGAGCCGCCGCCGCAGCAGCACCTCGCGGGCCTCGAGCAGTGCCCGCAGCGACTCCGGCGAGACCACGTCGAGCATCCACGTCTCGCCGATCGTCTCGTGCGGGCCGTCGGCGAGCGTGCACCCGTCGCGGGCCGCGACCGAGACCTCGAGCCGAGTGCCGATGGCGAGGCCGGCCTGGTCGAGCCGCACGAGTTCGGGGCGGTCTGCCGGCAGTTCGACCGCCGCCACGCCGTCCACGATTCGGGAGATCGGCACGACGAGCCGCGCGCCACCGGCTACCAGCCGCACGTCGGCCGAGGCCAGGGCGTGGTCGTCGGTGAGCTGCCCCTCGATCGGCAGCGTCACCTGCGGCGTCACGGCCGACGAAATGCCCGCGAGCCGCACCGCCACCCGCGGCGGCTCATCGGGAACGGCCGCGAGCACCACCGCGACCGGATCGCGATTCACAAGACCGCTGTCGTCCACAAGCCGCACGAGCACCGCGGTGTCCACGTCGATCGGCGGCGTGCGGGCCGAGATCGTCGTCATTCCCCCAGCCGTGTCGTCGAGCCGGCCGATCGGCTGCTCCGAGGGCTCTCCGGCGGCGGTGGCCGCGGCCGTGCGGATCGAGATGCCGGCGGCCGAGAGCGGCTTGCTCGACGTGCACGTGAGGCTCACGGTCGATCCGCGGGGCACGGGCACGACGCGGCTCGCGACGGCGGTTCGTGGGGCGTCACCGAGGTACGGCGGCGGCGTGAATGCGATCTCGAGCGCCGCCACCGTGGGAGGATCCTCGACCGCGATGCGGAGGCCACGGAGCCGGGCGTCGCCGCCGCGAACGTCCACCTCGAGATCCTGATCGACGCCCTTGAGGACATGGCCGAACGACTGCCCGGCGGCCGTCGCGCCGCCGCGGGCTCCCATTCGATCCGACCTCATGCCCGCCGTGCCTTGCGTGCGGAGTTCGATCACCTCCGGCGGATCGCCCCAGGCCGCAACCGCCCGCACGACCACATCCACGTCGTCGCCACGGGCCACCACTCGCCGCCCCTCCACGAAGCCCTCCGGCTCGAGCGACACCCGCCGCGGCCAGGCCGCGTCGGACAGGCCGAACATCCGCTGCGCCCAGATCGTCGCCTCGCCGGGTCGCGCCACCGCTGCTACGGCCGTGACCGCGATGGCCGCGGCCGCGGTTGCCAGCACGCCCGCGAGTCGTCGCCGTCGAAAGATCGCCCCGGACCGGATCGTGGACGCCCGCGCCGCAGCCGCGGACAGCGTGGTCGCGAGCATCTCCGGATCAAGCTCGACGCCGGCACCGCCGAGGCCACATGACACGGCGGTTGACAGTCCGTCGCCGAACTCGGGGTGGGTTCGCTCGACGACCAGCGCCAGCGACTCGTCGGTGAGCGGCACCGCGAGCCGCATCGCGAGCCGCGTGACGAGCACCCACGCCACTGTCGCACCGACCATCAGCAGCAGCGCCACCCGCACCCAGGCCGGCGGCTCGATGAGCCGGTCGAGCAGCAGCGTGAGCCAGCCGCCGGCAACCGCCACCACGACCGCGGTCGCGAGCGACTCCGCCCAGATCCAGCCCCGTGTACGGCGACGCAGCCCCGCAAGCATCCCGCGGATCGCAGCGATCGACTCCTGCGTCACGGCGGGCGTCACGGCAGGCGTCACGGCGGATTGGTTCACGGCGACCATGCGTCAGGCAAGCCTCGCGAGGCGGCGAACGATCCATTCGAGACACAGGCAGCCGGCCCCGACGGCGAGCAGCGCGGCGTTGAGCCGGCGTTTGAAGCCCAGATCGGCCGCACCCATCTCATACTCCCGTCGCGATCGATCGGGAAGCAGCGCGGCGATCTCCTCGACGGCCTCGCGGGACGCACCTCCGTCGGCGAGGAATCGCGCGGTGCCTCCCGTCGCCTTCGCCAGTTGCCCGAGCACGCCGCGATCGAGCCGCGGGTTGGCCAGTTCGCGGTCGGGCAGCTGCACCTGGATCCGCCGGGAGAGCCGCTCGTCGCCGGCCGTGACCGGCTCGACTTCCACGAGCCAGCCGCCCTCGCGGGTGGCCACGAAGCCGCCGGCCAGCGTGCCGGGCCGCGCGGGCTCGGCCACGAGCGGCACCGCCACCTGGCTTCCATCGGGCGCGACGGCGCGGCACTCGGGCGGACGCCCCGCGCCCGGCGTGACGACCCGGATCCGCACCGTGCCGCCGACCGCCACGCGATCCTGCTCCACGATCAGCCTTCCGCGTCGGGCGCCGCGCATCAGCCGCCCCTGCGCCACATGCCGAACGAGCTGCGCGACCAGCCGCTCGTAGACGGCGTCGCCGAGGCCGCGCAGCCGCCAGAGTTCACCGCTCCCCAGCGCGAGCACGCTCCCCGACCCGTAGAAGTGCCCGGCCAGAAAGACCGGTCCTTCGGCTCCAGTGCCTGCAGCGAGCCGCGCATAGACCGTCGCGCCCGGCTTCACGCCGACGGACGGATAGCAGGCATAGACGCCGGGAAACTCGCCCCACACCGCATCGCTCGCCCCCCTCGTGCCGGCGAGCCGCAGAAACTCCGCCTCGCCACCGTCGCGGGTCAACTCCAGCCGCCGCGGCTCCACTGCTCCGACGCCGGCGGCCGCTCCGGCCTCGTTTCGGCGGCGGAGCTCGAGCGGATAGAGGCCGCGGATCGTCGCCGTTCGAGAATCGCCGAGCCAGGCGTCCATGAACACGCTTCCGGCGACCAGCGCAAGCCCGCCCGACTCCCCCGACACCCACCGTTCCAGCCGCGCCTGCGCGGCCGGGTCGAGCAGCCGCCAGTCGTAGTCGATCGCCACGACGGCGTCGTACTCGGCGAGCGGTTCGTCGGCCTGTGGAAAAGCCTCGAGAATGCGGCGGGCGTCCTGCGACACCCCGGCCGTCGCGGTGCCGAGCAGCACGTCAACCACGAAGCTCCTGTCCCGTTCGAGGACATTTCGCATGAACTGATACTCGCGGCCCGGACCGCCCGCCATCAGCAGCACCTGCGTCACGCGGTCCACCACTTCGACGTCCACCGCCTGCTCGTCGTCGGCGGCGGCGCGATCCGCCGTCGGCGGCACGACCCGCACCGCGATCAGCCGTCGGCCCGGCGGCGTCAGCCCCGGCACGTCGAACCGCACCGGGACGAGGTCGCCGTCGGCGCCGAGCATCGTCTCGACGCTGTCGAGCACGCGACTGGCCGCCGCCTCGTCCGCCCCGGCGGATGGCCGCTCCTCGAGCTCCACGCGAACCCGCTCGCCGGCGAGCCCCTGCGACTGCAGGAAGGCCGAGACCGTGAACCGGTCACCCGGAAACACGCGCGCCGGCGCCACGAGGTCGGCCACACGCACGTTCGCCGGCAGCGTGTCGCTCCCCACGCCGATCGTGTGCACGGCCACGCCGGCCCGCGTGGCGACCGCCGCAGCAGACCGCGGATCGAGGCCGGCGTTCTGTCCACCGTCGGAGAGCACAACCACGCCCGCGAGCGTGCCGGCAGGCCCGCCCTCGGTCGCGCGCGCCACCGCCTCGCCCAGCCTCGTCTCGGCGCCGCCCGGCGCAAGCCGCGCCCGCCAGTCGCCCTCGGTCGCCTCGTCGGCGTCCGTTGCCGATCCGGCGTCCCTAGCCGATCCGGCGGTTGAGAGCCGCAGCACCGGTGCCGCGTCGGCGTCGAACCGCCACACGCTCACCTCATGACGCGGCAGCACAGCCGCGAGCAGGTCCGACTCCACGAGATCGGCGGCGAGGACCGCCCGCGTGGCGGCGGCATCATCGCCGTCGGCCAGCGACATGCTGGCACTCGAGTCAACGAGCACCGCCACGCGTGACGGCAGGACGATCTCGTGCTCCGCGATACGTTCGATGTCGAGGATCGCCACCGCGACGGCGGCCAGGGCCGCAAGCCGGAGCATGGCGAGGAGCACGGCCACCGGCCGCGACAGTTCGACCGCGTCGCGACGGACCATCCAGACGACGTACGCGGCCACGGAGGCGACCAGGAGCAGCGCCACCGGCATCTGCCACCAATCGTCAAAGCCGTCGAGCAGCCGGCTCGAGACGCGGTGCCTCATGAGGCTCCTCCGTAACTCTCGCGGGAGTTGGGCCGACGGACGGCGTGGTATCCGGCCGCGTAGGCGACCAGCTGTTCCAGCAGCAGCAGCCCCGCGACGGTGACCAGCAGCGGTAGGGCGAGCGGACGACCGGCGGTGTCACCGGCCGCGGCCGCCACGTCGGCGGCACGATCGTAGCGAAACGGCACGCCCCGCAGCACCGCCTCCAGCCGGCCGAGTCCGGCCCGCTCGAGGCGTCCCTCGGCCGGGTCGATGTTGACGGCGATCGCCCGCTGCCGCTCGCTGCCGTCGAGCCGGCGCCACCGCGCCTCGACGATGCCGGCCCGCGCGGTCGTCGGCAGCGTCGCCTCGAGCACCGGCCCCGACGTGGCGACGGCCGTCTGCCGCACGACCGCCCCGTCCGGTGGCACGAGGAAGTGGACGTCTGGCTCGTCGATGCCCGCCTCGAGCCGCACCACGACGGGATCACCGACCGTGATCGACTCCGCCCCCCTTCGCAGCCGGGCGAGGTGGCTCTCGAGTTCGAGGAGCACCACCACCCAGCTCGGATTGGCCCGGGCCCAGTTGTTCCATTCGGGCGCGGCCGTGGTGAGCACCGCCACCACCCCGCCTGCGCCAAACCTCTTCTCGACCGCGAGCGGCTGGCCGGTGCGGAGCGACAGGAGCCGTCGCACGCCCTGCCCGGCGGCGTCGAAGCCGCGATCGGTCGCCCAGAACCGCTCGATCCGCACGGCATCGAGGAGCGGGTTGCGCTGGCCGGAGAGCACCGCCACCACCGGGTGATCCTCGACGGTGACATCGGGCGTGGCCGCGGCGGCCCTCGCATCGGGCAGCAGATCGACGGCGCT
>JAGWWA010000039.1 GCA_018970605.1 Planctomycetota bacterium
GATGGATCACGCGCCTCCCGCCGTCGCCTGGATGCTCTATCCGCTGCTGGTGCTCTGCGGCGTGGCGATCCTCTATGGCTTCGTGATCATGCTCGCCGCCGCCACGATCCTCATGGGCCGCAACCAGAGTCTCTACGATTTCTGGTTCTACATCACGAACTTCAGCCGATACCCTGCCGAGATCTACGCCGGCCCGTGGGGCGGTCCGCTACGGATGATCTGCACCTTCGTGATCCCGATCCTGCTGGTCGTCAATGTGCCGGCCCGCGTGATCGCCCAGCCGTTCACGGGGGAATCGTGGATCGGCGTTGCGTGCGCGGTGATCGCGGCGGTCGCGTCCCTCGTCGTGTCGCGGCTCGTGTTTCAGCGGGCGCTGGCCAGGTATCGGTCGGCATCGAGCTGAAGGAGTGAGGGTCGCGTGATCTCTTGGCCGTACTTTTGGCCTTGAAGGTGTGCGCCGCAGCCCGTCGGGGAGACATGCTCATCGCCGGCGGGATTTGCGAGTTCACCACCCCAACGGTACCGAGCGAGTCTGGCGAGGCGCAAATCTCACCGGCTCTTGCGCGTGCTCCCCGACGGGCTGCTCCTCCGCTGTGAAATAACGCAGGCGGAGGGACCGGGGCGAGGATCGCGAGCGTCGGCTATCCTGCCGTTGGCGAGCGAACTCGCCCCGGTCCCTCCGCCGGTTTTCGCTCGTTGGGCACGTGCTGCCACTGTGCCGGGTAGTGTGGCGCGTATAGCCTCCTCCGGATCATCCTTGCGGAACTTCGTCATATGCCGCTCCGCCTCGCCTTCAGTTCCAATGCCTACCTCGACGTGCCGGTCGAGCAGGCCATCGAGCGGATCGCCGGCTTCGGCTACTCCGGCATCGAACTCCTGGCCGACGTGCCGCACGCCTGGCCGGCGGGGCTCCTCGAGGTGCAGAAGGCGTCGATCCGGCGGGCGTTGGGTGCCAGCGGGCTCGTCGTCTCCAATATCAATGCGTTCATGATGAACGCCATCGCCGACCCGCGGCAGCCCTACTGGCATCCCGGCTGGACCGACCCCGACCCTCACTACCGGGCGATCCGTCGCGAACACACGAAGCGGGCGCTGCGGCTCGCTGCCGAACTGGACGCGAAGCAGATCTCGACCGAGCCCGGCGGCGAGATTCAGCCTGGGCAGACTCGCGAGCAGGCGACAAACATCTTCTACGACGAGATCATGCCGGTGCTCGACGTGGCGGCCGAGGTGGGCGTGACGCTGCTCGTCGAGCCGGAGCCGGGGTTGCTCATCGAGACGTTCGGCCAGTATCTGGAGTTCGCGGAGAGGGTGCGTCATCCGGCCCTCGGCCTCAACTTCGACGTGGGGCACGCCTACTGCGTCGGCGAGGATCCGGCAGCATGGGTGCCGCGGATGAAGGACCACACTCGGCACTATCACGTGGAAGACATCGCCGCGACGCGAGTTCACCACCATCTCGTGCCGGGTGAGGGGGCGATCGACTTCAGCGCGGTGCTGCAGGCCATCGCCGCGCACACCCCCGACATCTGGGTTACCGTCGAACTCTATCCCTATCGCGACCGGCCCGATGATGCGGCCCGTGCCGCCCGGGCTTACCTGCTCGACATCGCGCAGGCCGCGGGCGTGGAGTTTGCCTGACATGCTTCCCTGGCTGCGGCTCGTGCGGCTGCCGAATCTGGCCACGGCGGCAGCCGATTCGCTGGCCGGTTATCTCGTGGTGTCGGGGCTGCAGGCAGTGCAGTGGCCGCCGGCCGCCTGCTGGCTGGCGGTGCTGGCCTCGCTCGGCTTCTATGCGGCTGGGATGGTGCTCAACGACGTCTACGACGTGGCGATCGACCGGGCGGAGCGGCCTGAGCGGCCCTTGCCGAGCGGGGCGATTCCGCTGCCTCAGGCTGCGGCGGTCGGAAACGTTCTGATGGCCGTGGGAGCCACGGCGGCCTGCAGTGCGGCGTTGGTGGCGAACACGCCGTGGCCCGCGTTCGTGGGGGCTGCGCTTACCGCCGCGATTTGGCTCTACG
Source organism: Planctomycetota bacterium (assembly GCA_018970605.1). Lineage (GTDB taxonomy): Bacteria > Planctomycetota > Planctomycetia > Pirellulales > UBA1268 > QWPN01. Next base: position 2,022 of record JAGWWA010000039.1, read on the forward strand.
ATCGCCATGCCAAGGCGACATCGCTCGGTCCGGCGGTGATGGGTACCTGCCGCGGGCTCAACTGGCTCCTCGGCATGACGGCCGCTGGCGGGCCCACCGCAACGCACCAGTGGGCAATCCCACTCGGCATGGCCGTGTACGTGGCCGGCATCACGCTCGTTGCGCGCGACGAAGCGGGCCACAGTCGTCGGGGGATGCTCGTCGCCGGTGCGGTGACGATGGCGGCCGGGCTGGCAGTCGCGGCGGGTTTCGTCTGGCTGCCCCTGCGCGATGGCGTCGTGCGGCTGGCAACGCTGCCCGCATCGACGTGGCTTCTGCTCTGGAGCATCCTCACCGTGTCGATCGTCCTTCGGGCCGTCCAGGCCGTGGCGAATCCATCCGCGCCCCGCGTGCGTGCTGCCGTCGGCAATGCGATCATGGCGATCATCACGCTCGATGCCGTGCTCGTGCTCGCCGCCTGTGGCGAGCGGTGGGCGGTCGTCGTGATCTGCCTGCTTGCCTGGTTTGTCCTGGGCCGGCGGCTGGTGCCCCCCACCTGAAACCCGTCGTTTCCTTCTTCATGCTCCTCGGCTACAGCACCAACTCGATCGGCGACATCGATCCGCTCGACGCGGTGCCGATCCTTCGCGAACTCGGCTACGGATCGCTCGCCATCACGCTCGATCATCACACGATCGATCCCTTTGCAGGCGATCTGCCGGCGCGGGTGGCTCGCTGGCGGAAGGCACTCGCCGAAGGGGGCATGGCCTGCGTGATCGAGACCGGCGCCCGTCACCTGCTCGATCCTGCGGTCAAGCACGAGCCCACGCTCGTGTCGTCCGATCCCGCCGCGCGGGCGCGCCGTGTGGACTTCACGCGGCGGGCGATCGACGTGGCGGCGGATCTCGGTGCGGGGTGCGTGTCGCTCTGGTCGGGTATCGGCCGCGACGCAGCGTCCCTGGAGACCTTCGGGAACCGACTTGCGGATGGGCTCGCCGAGATCGTGGCGCACGCGGCTCGGACCGGCGTCGTCGTCGCCTTCGAGCCGGAGCCAGGGATGGTGATCGACACCCTCGCCCGCGCCGCCACGCTCTTCGACCGCCTTGGCCGCCCGGACCACCTGCGACTCACCGTGGACGTCGGCCACATGGAATGCATGGGCGAATGGCCGTACGCCGCGTACCTGCACCCGTGGCACGGCATGATCGCCAACGTGCATGTGGACGACATGCTCGCCTGCCGGCACGAGCATCTGCCGCTGGGCAGCGGCGACGTCGATTTCTCCGCCGCGTTCGCCGCCCTCGCCGCCGCCGGCTATCGCGGCGGCCTGCACGTGGAACTGCCCCGACAGTCGCATCGTTGGCTGGAAACAGCCCGGCAGTCAGCCGCGGTGCTCGCCCCCCTGATCCATCCGGAGTCGATCGCATGACGGCCAAGATCGCCCCCCACGTCCTCCTGCTCTCCCTTCCCGGTCTGCGAGCCGAGGATCTTGCGCGGATGCCTGTGCTCGCGGGGCTTGCGGCCGGCGGCCGCTGTGTGCCGCTCGCCCCCGGGTTTCCCGCGGTCACCTGTCCCGTGCAGGCGGCGCTCACCATCGGCGCGACGCCCGCCGTCCACGGCATCGTCGCCAACGGCCTCTTCGACCGCGGCACGAATCACCTCGAGATGTGGATCAGTCCCGACTCGGTCCACCGCGCTCCCCGGATCTGGGATCGAATCAAGCGGGTGCGGCCCGACCTGCGGACGGCGGCCTGGTTTCTGTTGCAGTCGAAGCACGCCACGGCCGACCTCGTGTGTCTCCCCGCGCCCAAGCACAATCCCGACGGCAGCGAGACGATGTGGTGCCACACGAATCCGCAACCGCTCTACGCCGCCCTTCGCGAGACACTCGGCGAGTTTCCGCTGCACAAGTTCTGGGGCCCGGTCGCAGGCATCGAGTCGTCGCGGTGGATCGCAAGGAGCTTCGTCGAGTCGTCGAGGCCGGCGCCGCCGCACGTGGCCGTCGTCTACCTGCCACACCTCGACTACGCCGCCCAACGCACCGGTCCCGACAGCCCGTCGGCCCTGGCGGCATGCGGCGAACTCGACGCCGAGATCGGCACGCTCATCGACGACTTTGCCGCGATCGTGGGTCGGGAACACCTCACCGTGCTCGTCGCGGGCGAATACCGGATCCGCCCGGTCTCCCACGCGATTCATCCCAACCGCATCCTTCGCGACGCTGGCCTGCTCGCCGTTCGCGAGACGGTCGAGGGAGAGATTCTCGACCTCGCCGCCTGCCGGGCCTGGACCCTCGCCGATCACCAAGTTGGCCACATCTATCTCCGCGATCCCGCCGACGCAGCAGCCGTGGCTGATCTGTTCCGAGGCAGGGCGGGGGTGGGCCGCTTGTTGGTTGGCGATGATCTCGTGGCAGCGGGTCTCGTCGCCCCAGGCCAGTCAGGACAGGCGGGCCGCTGCGGCGACGTCGTCATCGAGAGCACGCTCGACTCCTGGCAGACCTACATCTACTGGCTCGACGATGCCCAGGCCCCGACGTTTGCCCGTACGATCGACATCCATCGGAAGCCCGGCTACGATCCGCTCGAACTGCATCTCGACCGTACGCGGCTGCCGCAAGTCGCGATCCCGCTCGACACGGCGCTCGTGAAGGGGTCGCACGGCGCCGTCGATCCGGCAAATCCGCACGAGACGATCTTTATCGCGTCTCGCCCTGATGTGACCGATGCGATCATGCTCGCGATGACCGACATCGCGGCGATCGTGGAGCGGATGTGTGGTGCGTAGCCGCAGGATCAGGCGTGGCCGGAGGTTGGCGACCTGCGGTCGAAGATGCACACGGGTTGAAAACCTGTGCTCCTTGAAAACCGGTGCTCCTCAAAAAACCTGTGCTACGCGGGCGGTGGCTGGATCTCGTCGGCGCACCGGTGGCCGGAATCCTTGCGGCCCGAGCCCTCGAAGCGGCTGATCAGGCGGACGGTCATGTCGCCGTCGCAGGCGATCTGGCAGGAGAGCCGCACGCCGGGCGTGGTCACTCCCTTGGCCGCCAGCACGTCCCTTTCGGCCCGCGTCATCGTCGTCGGCTCACCCGCCACAAACTCCACGCGGCAGGTGGTGCAGCGGGCCACGCCGCCGCAGGCGTGCAGTTGATCGGTGCCGCACTCGTCCTCGAGCGCGTTGACGAGCCGCTTGCCGGCCGGCACCTGGAACGAGCCTTTTCCTTCGACAGTGAGCACTGGCATCGCAGAATCTCCTGAGGGGGTCACTTCTTCGCGGGCTTGTCGTCCATGTTGGCGGCCAGGTCATCGGCCGACACGGTGGAGGCCACGCCCCCTTCGGGTACGTCGACGCCCGCCGTCCACACCAGCGCGTTGAGCATCATCGTGCGGAAATCGTCGTGGGCCCAGTTGCGGTGGAAGTGGGCGCCGGTGCAGCCGAAGCCGCGGCCGCCGCCCGGCCTATCGTAGGCCCAGGCGAGGGCCTCGCGGCTCCCCTTGCCGGCACGCACGGCGGGATTGTTCGAGTGCGGCCCGTCGGGCCGCTCGCGGGTGTCGTCCGGCGGCACGGCGGTGAGGAGCAGCGTCAGCCCTTCGGGCGGATCGCGAAATCGCATGTGGTAGTACCACTCGTCGTTCGTCTCGAAGGGCTTCACGCCCCGGACGATCGGATGGCCCTGCGCGAGTTCGGTCTTGGCGAGCGTCCAGTGCGGGTTCACCGACCAGTGGGGCTCGAAGTAGCCGCCGAGCCAGGAGAGGAACTCCGGGCCACCCTTTTCCTTCGGCACTTCGACCGCGTAGTGGAGGCAGGCGATGCCGACGCCTCGCCTCGCGAGGGCGTCGATCTGGGCCAAGTGGTTGCTCTGGAGCACCGGGTGGCCTTCGCCGCCATCGGCGAAAAAGAAGATCGCGTCGGCGTTGTCGAAGGCGGTCGGGTCGGCCGGCCAGCCGCCCGTGTAGGTCTCGGTCACGAGCTGCGGCAGGGCGGCCCGGCCGAAGTGGGCGTCGAGGCACTTCTCCACGAGCAGGGTGCCGGCGCGGTGTTCGTGTTCCCCGGGGGGGTGGCTCGGCCGGCCGGCCACGAGCACCAGCTTCTTGCGGCCGTCGGTGAGTTTGAGTCGCTCGAGCCGGATGTCCTTGAACTCCACCTTCATCGGCGGCCCGGCGTGCAGCTGCAGGGCAAGGATGCCCTGCAGCGACCGCTTGTCGGCCTGCTCGTCGAGCGTCTCCGACATGAGCTGGCCGTTGATGAAGTGCTGGAGCCTGGGGCCCCGGGCGACGATCCGGTATTCGTTCCAGTCGCCCTGCTTGATCGCCTTCTGGAGTTCGACCGTGTCGCCGATCGGCTCGCCGGCGACCTTCGTGCCATCCGCCCCGACCGTGATCCGCCCGCCCCGCGGGCAGAGGATGCCGCGGCCCTTCTCCTCGTAGGTGATTCCCGAGTAGGTCGGGCCCGCCTCGAAGTCGGCCTGATACCCGCCGACCACGAAGTCGCCGAGATCCTTGCTGCGGTACTGGATGCCGCTGTTGGCCTTGGGGGTGCCGGTGATCCGGTAGGCGAGCGTGAGCTCGAAGTCGTCCACGAGCCCCTGCCGCCAGATCAGGAAGGTGTTGCCCTTGGTCGGGTTCTCGGCGGTGGTCTCGCCGACGATGACGCCGTTCTCGGCCCGCCAGAACTCCGGCTTCCCCTCCCAGCCATCGAGCGAGGTGCCATTGAAGAGTGGCACGCCCGGTTCATCCGCCCATGTGGCCGGGGACAGCAACGAAACAATCATCCCGAAGGCAATGGCATGAAACGCCCGGGAGGAGCCCCTACGATGCGCGACGGAAGTCATGAAACCACCCCGACGGTGTCGGCAGGATCGAACGCGAGGGACGGCATTATGCCATGCCTCGGTGGCGGCTGACCAAAAGACGCCGCCGGGCGATCACCGCGCCGAACCAGCCGCCTGCGACGGTGACGACATGACGCCCGTTCGCGACAACCCAAGAAAATCCAGCAGGCCGTCACGATTGCCCACGGGTACGCCATAGTCACGAGCATCCCGGATTGCGGACTCCCGCTTGGTGCGGACCTGTCGGGCGGCCTCGCTCTCGTCGTCTTCTGCCGGAGGCAACCCGGTGTCGAACACGAATGCGGTCGAAGGGGTCACCGCGGCGGCGATCCGTCCGCCCGCCCCCTCGATCAATCGGGTGAGTCGCGTGCGATCCTCGACGTCCGTGCCGCCCAGCCCGACGACCACGATCTCGAACCGGCCGGGCGACCAGAGGTGCGAGGCGACCGCGTCGCCGGGAATGATCGGCTCGGTGGGTGACTCGTCGCGAATGGCCGCCCGCAGCCGAGATGGGCCTTCGATGCTCGTCACGACGAGCGTGGCCTTGTCCTCTTGGTTTCGTGGTTGCTGCTCGTCGGGCTGGAAGACCCGGAGTTCCATACCCGGCCGGGCCCCGCGGGTCGATGGACACCAGATCGTGACGCTCCCGTCACCTCCATCCACGGCGGCGATGTATCCATCGAAGCCGTCGATGCGATCCTTGTCGCCAGATGCCCTGAAGCGAGAGAGTTCCTCGTTGTGTGACTTGAGGATCTTTCTGACGGAAACGAGTTCCCGGCGGACGGCATCCAGCTGATCCTCGGGCTGTGAGCCGTCGAACTGCTGCCAGCTGTCGGACGGCAGCAGGTCCTTGAGCATCTTGATCGATTCGGCCAGAGCCAAAAGCCGCTTGGATGCCTGCTCCGCCTTCTGCTTATCGCTGAGCAGCGAGTCTTTCTCTTTCTCGATCTTGTCGCGATCATCCTGGTAGGCCTTGTCTTGCTTTTCTTGCGTGGCGCGAATCTCACCAACCCGAGTCTCAGCTTTCTCACGGGCTTCTTTCGCCGAGGCTTCCGCCTGTTCCGCCTTTTTGGCGGCCTCCGCACTCTTGTCCTCGGCGGCTTTCGTCAGTTCGCCCTTCTTCTTGAACTCGCCACGCAGCCAATCCACCAGGCTGCGGTAGGACTGCTCACCGGTGAATCCGGAAAAATCGCTTTCGAAGAGGCTCTTGAACTCAGATTCGATATCCGCGAACGATTTCTCGGAGGCGCCGATGAGCGCACGGAGGTCCTCGTTGTCTTTCTTGGTGGCGGCCAGCGTCTGGCTCATGGTCTCCTTTTCGGTCTTGGCCGCCAGCGCCTTGGCCTGCTCGTCCGTCCGCTGCTTAAAAAAGAGATACGTCGTGATCGTGAGGATGAACGTGAGCAGCACGAACACGATCAGCGCGATGGTCAGCCGGTAGGCGGTTGGGTTCGTCGTCGCCATCGTTCGCGTCCTCAGCGCGGCGCGCAGCCATTCGGCCGGGAACCGGGCCGCGCAGCCGGCTCCCCCGCACCCCCGGTCCGGGGCGTCGGGCAACTCATCGACTCGGCCGCGGCGGCCGAATCACACCATTGGCGATTGTACGGGTCGTGACGGCAGCGGAGCCGGGGACGGCCGCCAGAGATCGTGCCAGGCCACCGTGTCTCCGCCCGTGGCCGCAGCCCTGGCCATCACCGCCAGCATGGTGCTTCGGCAGGCGGCGGCGAGGTCGGTCCGGGGCGGCTGGTTCCTGAGTGAGTCGATGAACGAGGCCATGCAGGCCGCGTGGCCGCCGGCCCCGCCCGTGGGGTTCGCCGGCACGGCTTCATCCAAGACCGTGCAACGCCGTAGATCCGCGGTGCCTCGGCTGCCATGGATGGCCTCCGCGACGTGATCCTCGATGCCCTCGCGGCGGACGATTCCGGCCTCCAACCACGTCCCGTCGACAAACGCGATGCGCACGGCCGCCTCGATGCCGCGGTGCAGCGGTTGCGGCAGGGCGATGGCCATCGGAATCGCGGTGGCAGACAGGGGCGTCGGCTCGCCGAGCGCCCAGGAGCAGCGGTCGATGGCGTGCACGAGGTGCTGCAGGAAACCGCCGCCGGAAAGGCGATCGACGCCGATCCAGTTACGGAGGGCAGCATCCTCGGCCGACCATCCAGCCTGGAATGGCCGCACCCAGGGGAGGCCGACGTGATGGATTGCGACCGCCCGCAGCGGCCGTCCAATCCTTCCGGAGGTGACGGCGGCCACCGTCGATCGGAGCGGTTCGTGATGGCGTGATTGCAAGCCGGACGCCAGCGAGAGCCCGCGGCGGAGACCGTCGTCCGTGGCCGACGCGGCGAACTGCACGCCTGCCGGATCGACCCCCACCGGGGCTTCGGCGTAGACATGCCGTCCTGCCCGCACGGCTGCGGCGATCTCGGCGGGGCGGAAGCAGGGAGGCGTGGCCAGGATCACGGCATCGACCTCGGAGGCGATCACGAGGTCCGCCGCCCGTGCGCCGTGAAACAGGCCGCTCAGCGAAAAGCGATTGCCGCACGTTGCCGAGAGCGTCGCCTTCGCGGCGTCGAGCTGGTCGGCAAAGAGGTCGCCGGCGGCCGCGATCACGACGCCCGGGTGTGCGGCAACGGCCTGCAGCGCCGCTCCGACACCCCGGCCGCCGCAGCCGACAAGACCGATCCGGATGCTGTCGCTGCCGGCAGCGAACGCGCCTCCCGGGATCGTGGACGCGGCTGCCACCGCGATCGAGCCTTCGAGGAATCCCCGGCGGCTGACACGGTGCGTGGAGGGCGAACGGCTCGTGACGAACTTCGTGACGATCATGGCTTCTGGCCTCCGGGGCTTCAGGAAAGGGGGTGCGGTCGCCGTCAATGTACCACTGCGGCATCACCGGGCGGGACGTGACGCGAGCCGCGCCATCGCCTTCACGACGTCGGCTTCGATCTCCGTCGGGGAGACACCGAAGGCCCGCTCAAAATCGCGGAGCCGCTCCTCGGGCGAGTCGTCGGCGAGCGGCTGCTTGGCGGCCTGGAGCCGGACGTAGTCGACGAACGCCCGCTTGCGCGTGGCGACGAGATGCCGCGTCAGGGACCAGGCGACGGCATAGGCATCGAGCGGCGCGTCGGGCGACCGAAAGCGATCGTCCGAGGCGAGGATCGCGGCGATGTCGCCCGGGCGGTGCGTGGCCAGGAAGTGATCGAGCCGCGGCCGGTTGATCGCGCCGATCCCGCGCCAGCCCCGATCGCTGTCGAGTTCGGGCGTCTCGAAGTAGGTGGCGATGCCCTCGCTCAGCCAGAGTGGCACCGGGGCAAGCCGGCGATGCATCCCGCAGTTGAAGGCCATCTGGTGCGTCGCCTCGTGGACGAGCGTCGAGACGAGGCCGGCGGCTGCGGGGCTTGCCATGACCTGGGCCGCCGCTCCTCCCAGTGGGCTGCCGCCCGGCCGCGGAAGTCCGTCGGTGCCGGTGAGATCGAAGGTCGTGACCCGGTTGGAGAGAAGGTTGTAGTAGCCGACGACGCGATCGGCCGCGGCTCCAAGATCACCCGCGGCATGCGCCTCGTAGGCCGCGCGGTCGGCGAAGATCACGACCACCAGCGGCTGCGCGGGATCGACGACCTCGAGGCCCGCCTTCCTCCAGAAGTTGCCGAAGGCGTCGTGGAGCCGCTCGAACAGCGCCGCGCACCACTTCGCGTAGTCACGCGAGGTGTTGAAGCAGACCACGTAGTGCTTCGTGATGTGGACGTCGAATCCCGGCGGCAGTTCGGCGATGATCCGCTGCCCCAGTTCCCGCGGGGTGTCGGCGCCGAGCTCCCCGGCAAGCGGTTCCCGCGCGACGATCGCCGTGGGCTGAACGAGGTCGTACCGTTCGTCAGCACGTTTGAGCAGCACGCCGCCGTCCACCGCCTCGACGAGCACCTCCCCCGCGATGGTACGGAGGCCGTCCGCGTCGCGGACGGTGATCTGTTCCAACCGGGGCCCGGAGGCCGGCGAGACCTTGGCGGCGGGAGCCTCGGCTGCACAGGACCAGCCGGCCAGCGCGAGGGCCAGCAGGGCGAAGACGGGCAGACGGGGCATGCGGGGCGACATCCGAAACCGGCTCCAAGCTGCTGGCGAACACCGGGCGACGGGCGTGTTTCTCGAATGCAAGCAGGTCGGCGGTGCGAAGGGAAGGGCATTCCGTCCGGCTGGCCTTCACGGGTGGTCGGCCCGCCGCTACGCTCCCCCGCCCCCCGGAGACCGGTCGCCATGCGCGGGATGAACCTGAGCGGTCGCACAACCCTGGCGTGGTTCGCCATGGCCGTGGCCTGCCTGCCCCTCTCGGGCTGCAGGACGTGGAAGAAGCTCACCATGAGCGAGAAGGCGCTCGCGGAGGAGCGGAAATATGGTCCCACGGCCGACCAGCGGATCGAGGAACTCGCGGCCGACGCCACGAAGGCCAAGGCCGGCAGCCACACCGATCAGGTCGAGTTCACTCGAAAACTCGCCGAGGAGATCCTCCAGGAGCACGATGCCCGCGTGCGGTGCGTCATTCTGGACACGGTCGCAGAATTCGACACGCCAGCGGCCAAGGCAATCTGCACCGGGGCTCTCGAGGATCCCGACGAGCGGGTGCGAATGGCGGCCTGCACGGCCTGGCGGAAACGCGGCGGAGCCGAGGCGGTGGAGCATCTCGCCGGGCGATATCGCACCGACCGCGAAATCGATGTCCGCCTGCGTGCCCTGCGGGAGTTGGGGGAGTTGGGCGACAAGGAGGCGGTGCCGGTGCTTGCCAAGGCACTCGAAGACTCCGATCCGGCGGTTCAGTACCGAGCGGTGGGCGCCCTCAAGAAGGTGAGCGGTCGCGACCTTGGCGACGACGTCAACAAGTGGCGGGAGTGGGCGGCCGATCCGGCCGGCTCCTCGGCCGAATGGTCGATCGCCGAAGAGTTCCGCAAGCTTTTTTGAGCCTGGCACGGGGAACCGGCCGCTCGCCGCGCTCTCGTGTGAAAGCCGGTTTCCAGAAGCCCCGAGCTTACGCGGGGGGAGCCGTGGCCGGATGTGAAGTCAGGCCGATTGGCGCGAGACGGCAATCTGCCCCGACCCTCGGGGCCGTGCGGACGGCGGCCATGATTCGTGCATCCGGCCGGTCGATACCCCGAGCAGACGAGATCGCTCCAGCCCCGACCGCAGTCCGAAATGCCCAAACACGACGCCACGACGCCGGCGGGTTGTACGCCCGTGCTTTTTGCGCCAACGACGCGTGGAGGGTGGCCGAACCTGCTGCCCGTGGTGCTTGCGGTCTGCTGCGTGGCGACAGCCGGCGATCGGCCGGGCACTGCGGCGCCTCCGTCGCGGGGCCGCGCCGGCCGCTTCATCGACGGCATCATCAAGAAGGTCGAGCCGACGCCGGCGTTCATCCCGCTGCCGCAGCCGCCGAGCCAGGAAGAGGTTGACCGCCTCGCGGCCCAGAGCCGGAAGCGGACCACCGCCACGGCCCGCCCCGCTTCGCCGCCCGCCTCGTCGGCGCCGGCCACGCCCGCAACGCCCTCATGGAACGACGCCGTCGCCATCGGATCACAGTTGAAGGACGCGGCGAGCAAGGTGGTGGACGACGCCACGAACCCCGACTACAAGCCGAAGGCGAAGGCGGTCCGTTCGCCGACGGCGGTCGTCGCCCCCTCGCCAACGGCCAGACGACAGACGCCGCCGATCGTGGTCACCCGACTCCAGGCCACCGGCGCTCCGCCGCCGAAGACGCAGCGATTCGAGCGGCTTCGCGGCCGGATCGCCCAGACGCTCGCCACCTACCAGCGACGGCCGCTCAACACGGCGCAGAACACGCCGTGGGAAGTGATGCACGGGTTCATCGCCTTCGGCATCCCCACGCAGATTCGCGTCGGCGGTCCGTCGGGGGATCCGGTGAGTGCGATCGGCTGGTCGAACATGGGCGGTCGCTGCCGTGGCCAGGTGATGCTGGCGGCGGTGGACGACCGCGTGGTCGCCCTCAAGGGCGTGGGCGTGCAGGGGCACTCTGCCCAATACCTGGCGATCCTCGCCCAGTGCCGCGTGGCCGCGAACTCGCCGCTCACGGTGCAGGGCAAGCAGTTCACGGTGGCCGACCTCATCGCGGAGGAGAAGCTGTCGTGCAAGTCGAAGACGGAACTGACCTTCGCGCTGATTTCGCTGGCGCACTACCTGCCGACCGACGCCACGTGGGAGAGTCGTGACGGCGAGAAGTGGTCGCTTCCCCGGCTCGTCGAGGAGGAGATCGTCCAGCCGATTCGCGGGGCGCCCTGCGGCGGGACGCACCGCCTCTACGGTCTTGCGTACGGCTGCCAGCGGCGGCTCCGGGCCACCGGCCAGCTCGACGGCCCCTACCTGCGGGCCGACAAGTACGTCCGCGACTACCAGAACTTCGCCCTCACGAAGCTCCAGAATCGCGACGGCTCGTTCAGCACGGAATGGTTCAAGTATGCCGCCGACCGCGACGACGACATCGACCGCAAGATCCAGACCACGGGGCACATCCTCGAGTGGCTGGTGTCGTCGCTCGACCAGAACCGGCTCTACGAATCGCGGGTCGTGGCAGCGGCGGAGTTTCTCTGCGGCGCCCTGATGAGCGAGCCGTCACGGGAGTGGAAGATCGGCCCCCTTGGCCACGCGCTCCACGCCCTCAACATCTACCAGGAGCGGGCCTGGGGGACCGTGCTGCCGGGCGGCATCGCGGCCTATAGCGGTCCGATGAAGGCGGCCGCGGAGCCGGCGATGATCGCCGACAAGCCGGAGTCGTCGAGCGGCAAGAAGGAAGGTTCGACCACGCGTCGCTGAGCCGCAGTCCTTGAACGCCCCCCGGACCCCGCGTACGCTTCCGCGACGGGGTGCCGCGTCCGTGCCGTCCTTCCCGGGCGGCCCTCTCGATCCGCGGCCCCACGGTATGCAGGGAGCGGGTCCATGTCCGCCGCCGAAGTCACTCCACAACTCGAACGGTTGCTCGAAACGGCCGTCCGGCTGTTCGAGTCGACGACGGCCGAAGCGGTCCTGATCCTGGTCGAGGAGCGGCTCGACTGGTCGCGGGTCCGCGAACTCGCTCACTCCGGCCCGGTGCTCGTGGCGGCCGACGATGCGGCCCACCTCGAGGGCGCCATGGATCACGGCATGAAGCAGGTGACGCTCGACGTCGCCGGCCTGCCGGTGCACGAGCGCCTCGCCCAGGCGCTGCTGGAGTGCGTGGCGGCAGAGATGGTGGCACCCGAGGCGCAGGTGGTGGCCGTCTACAGCGGCTTCGAGGCGGGCACGATCGACTCGGTGAGCCTCCTGCGGCTGGCCGAGCATCTCGGCCAACTCACCGTCCGCGACCTGCGAAACCTCGAGACGAAGGTGCCGCTCGAGACGCTCAAGCTCGTCGTCGATCTCGCCGTCGAGATCGGCCGCGAAGGCCGTGAGGGCAAGCCGGTCGGCACGCTGTTCGTGGTCGGTGACACGCGGAAGGTGGTTCAGTCGAGCCATTCCGCGGGCTTTGATCCGGTGCGCGGCTACAGCCGCTCCGAGCGGAGGCTCACCGATCCGCGGGTTCGCGAGGGCTTGAAGGAGATCGCGCAGCTCGATGGCGCCTTCGTGATCGGCCCCGACGGCACCGTCGAGGCGGCCGCCCGCTACATCGACGCCTCGGCGGAGAACGTCTCCGTGTCGAAGGGGCTCGGGGCGCGGCACTGGGCCGCGGCCGCCATCACCCGGCGCACCAAGAGCGTGGCGGTGGCGGTGAGCGAGACGAGCGGCACCGTTCGCATCTTCCAGAACGGCGAGGTGGTGCTCCGCATCGAGCCCTTCCGCCGCGCCATGAAGTGGAAGGACTTCGAGTACGAGCCGCCAAGCGGCGACTGAACTCCCGCGATGATTCGCTGGGCTTCAGGAAGCCCAATCGCGTGAGCGATGGGGGCTCGCCTGCTCCGCCGCGCCGCTCGGGGCCACCCACGCCCCGTCGCCGGACGCTCGCTGCGGGCTCCGGCCCTCCGCTCGCTCGATGCCGACTGCGCTTCGCCAGGCGTTTCTCGCGCTTTCGCCGCCGTCCCGGCGTCGGCTCCGGCTTACGGTCGTCGTGCAGAGCACGACTCCCAGGCTTTCGGCTGCGCTGGTCGACAACGCCTGCTCCCGGAGCATGGGCAGCCCCTCGCTCCCCCAAACCCACCGATCACGCAGCTGGTTGGAGGCCATGCGCAGGATTCGTTGACAGGCGTGGACGCTTGGCTCGGCTCTTCCGCTGGGGCAGAGAACTCACAACTGCCGCCGGCTCCGGGCATGGTCCTCCGGCCGGCGGCGCGCATCGGAGCGGCTTGCCCGCCACTCCCCGCTATGCTGACCACACGATGGCCACTGATGCACCTGCCGCCGACGCGCCGCCCGACCTCTCCGGCAAGACCGTGCTGGCGATCGACACGCTCTCGCGGGTCTATCAACTTTTCCACGCGCTTCCCGAGATGACCGCGCCCGACGGCACGCCCGTGTCGGTCATCTTCGGCCTCACCAGGGACCTCCTCGACATCATCGAGAAAAAGAAGCCCGACTACCTGCTCTGCGCGATGGATCCGCCTGGGCCGACGTTCCGCCACGAGAAGTTCGAGCAGTACAAGGCCAACCGTGCCGAGATGCCGGCCGACCTCGTGCCGCAGATCCCCCTGGTTCGTCGGCTCCTCGAGGTGTTCGGCATTCCCTGCCTCGAGCTGCCGGGCTTCGAGGCCGACGACGTGCTCGCCACGATCGCCACGCGGACGGTCGCGGCGGGAGGCGACTGCACGATCGCCACGTCCGACAAGGACGCGCGTCAGCTGCTCGGTCCGCACGTGACGCTGCTCAACCTCCGCACCAACCAGCCGCTCGGCACCGACGAGCTGATGTCCGAGTGGTCGATCCGGCCCGATCAGGTGGTCGATTTCCTGTCGCTCGTCGGCGATGCCGTGGACAACGTGCCCGGCGTGCCCGGCATCGGGCCCAAGATCGCGTCCGAGCTCCTCCAGACGCACGGCACGCTCGACGCGCTCCTGGCGAACATCGATTCGGTGTCGGGCGCCAAGCGGAAGGAGAATCTCCGCGCCCACGGCGACACGGCCCGCGCCGGCCGGGAGCTGATTCGGCTCGAGACCAACGTGCCCGTGGTCGTGCCCTGGCGGGAGGCGGCGCTGCACGAGCCCGATGCCGAGGCGCTCGGCGGCTTGCTGCGCGAGTTCGGCTTCCGCAGCCTGCTCGGCCGCGTGGTGAAGGGGGGCGGAGCGCCGGCACCGGAGAAGCGCCCGCCCGCCGTGACCCCGGCGCCGCGGAAGTCCGGGCCGCGAACGCTGTTTGACATGGAGGGCGACGAGGCGGTCCCGGCCGCGTCACTGGCCGCGGTTGAGCAGCCGCCTGAGGTCGTTGTCGAGCAGCCGGGTGATGCCGCCGGCATCGCGGCGGCCGTCGTGGGACTCCGGGCCGCCGGGCCGCTCGCGATCTGCGTCGTGCCACCCGCCAAGGGGACGGTCCTCGCCCGGCCCGTCGGGGCGGTGGTGGCGGCAGCGACGCAGTCCGTCTGGTTCACCGCCGACGCGCTCGCGTCGCATGTCGAGCTGCGGCGTCTGCTCGCCGACCCGGCCGTCCCCAAGCGTGGCCACGACCTCAAGCGACAGGACGTCGCCCTGCGGACGCTCGGCATCCTCCTCGACGGCGTCGCGTTCGATACGCTGCTCGCCGCCTATCTCCTCGAAGCCGGCGAGCGGAATCTGGGGCTCACGGAGACCGCCATTCGCCACGGAGTGGCGGGGGTCGATGCCGCCGCCGCGGATGTCATCGACCGTCCGGTCGATGCTGCCGCCGCCGCCGCGCACTGCCGGCTGGTCCACGCGCTGGTGGCGCCGCTGCCGACTGCGCTCGCTTCGGACCACCTCGATGAGCTGTTCGCGACGGTGGAGATGCCGCTGGCCCGCGTGCTCGCCGGCATGGAGTGTCGGGGCGTGCGGGTGGACACGGCGAAGCTCGCCGCGCTCTCCGCCGACTACACGGCCCGGCTCGCGACGCTGGAACGCGAGATCCACGAGTTGGCCGGCCGCGACTTCGCCATCGCATCGCCGATCCAGCTGCGGGGCGTGCTCTTCGACGAACTCGGCCTGCCGGTGGTGAAGCGGGGCAAGACCGGGCCGAGCACCGATGCCGAGGTGCTGGAGCAGCTGGCGCCGCTCCATCCGCTGCCCGGGAAGCTCCTCGAGCATCGCAAGTACACGAAGCTCAAGAGCACCTACGTTGACGCGCTCCCCGTGCTCGTCGATCCTGCGACCGGTCGCGTGCACACGACGTTCAACCAGACGGTGACGGCCACGGGCCGGCTCAGCTCCAGCGACCCGAACCTGCAGAACATCCCCACCCGGACCGCCGAAGGGCAGGAAATTCGGGCGGCCTTCCTGCCGGGCGAGCCGGACTGGAGGTTCGTGGCCGCCGACTATTCGCAGATCGAACTCAGAATCCTCGCCCATCTCTCCGGCGATGCGGCGATGCGGGCCGCGTTCGCAGCCGGCGAGGACATCCACGCCCGGACCGCGGCGGCGGTCTGCGGCGTGCCCCCCGCCGACGTGACGTCGGCGATGCGGCGGATCGCGAAGGCGGTGAACTTCGGCATCCTCTACGGGCAGTCGGCGTTCGGGCTCGCCAAGGCACTGGGGATTTCGCAGGCCGACGCCGCGGAGTTCATCGCCGGCTACTTCCGCGCGTTCGCCGGGGCGGCGGCCTTCATGGACGACGTGCTCGACCGCTGTCGCCGCGACGGCCACGTCACCACCATGCTCGGCCGCCGCCGGGCGATCGCCGGCGTGCGGGAGCGGGCGAAGCGACGCAGCGCCGCCGGCGTGATGGCGCTCACCCTGCCCGAACGCGAGGCGGTCAACACGGTGGTGCAGGGGTCGGCGGCCGACCTGATCAAACGTGCGATGCTCCGGGTCGATGGCCGGCTCCGGGCGGAGCGCCGTCGGGCGGCCCTCGTGCTCCAGATCCACGACGAACTGCTCCTCGAATCGCCGCCCGACGAGTTGCCCGACATCGAGCGACTCGTCGCCGAGGAGATGCGGGCAGCGATGACGCTCGAGGTACCGATCGAGGTGTCGGTGCAGTCCGGAGCCACCTGGGCGGAGTGCGAATGAGATGATCATCATCGGCCTGGTTGGCAGGATCGGGGCCGGCAAATCGACGGTGGCGCGGCGGTTCGCGGAGCACGGGGCGACCGTCGTCGATGCCGACCGTCATGCCCACGAGACACTCGAGGATCCGCAGGTGATCGCAGAGGTTTCGAAGGGCCTCGGGCCCGGCGTGATCGACGCCCGCGGACGGGTCGACCGGGCCGCCGTGGCCGGGCGTGTGTTCGGCGACACCCCGGAGCACGCCGCCGCCCTCGCGGCGCTCGAGGCGATCGTGCATCCCCGTGTGCGACGACGGCTGGAGGCGGTTCTTGCCAACGAGGCTGCGCGAAACCTTCCAGGCGGTCGCGAGCCGGCGGTCGTTCTCGACGTGCCGCTGCTGATTCAGGCCGGCTGGGACGACCTCTGCACCCACCTGGTGGTCGTGGAGTGTGAGGATGCTGTGAGGCGCATGCGGCTGGCAGCGAGGGGGTGGTCAGCCGAGCAGATCGCCGCCCGGGATCGCGCCTGGGAGCGGGCTTTCCACGCCCCGCCGGCAGGCTCGACCACGTGGAGCGTGGATGCCTCGGGGGATCCGGCTTATACTGTTGTGCAAGTTGATCGAATCTGGCAGGCGATGCGAGGGCGTTGAGCCCGAGTGCTTCCCGCCGGTGCCGGTCGGCTCCCGCCTTGGGGTTTCTTGTTCGTCGGTTCGGTCTGCCACGGGCCCGCATTCCTGCGCGGTCAGGTCGTCCGGGCCTCGATCCTCCTCGTCACATCTCCCGTCCTCTCCCTTCCGCTATCAGCCCGACATATCCGCTCGTCCCCCCGTGCGGCCGCGGCTTCCGGTGCACCATGCCCAACACCCCTGAATCGCTGTCCGACGACGCCGGACGGGAGCCGCTCTCGATCGCCGAGGAGATCGCCGCCGAGGTCAAGGACGGGCTCGATGTCACCAGCCACTACGAGGCCCTCAAGAAGGGCGACTCGTTCATCGCAGAACTCCAGAAACTCTCGATGCAGGAGCTGGTGGAACTGTCCCGCAAGGAGAACATCGGCGACGTCTCCGGGGCCAAGCGACAGGACCTGGTGTTTCGGATCCTCAAGGAGCGGATCAAGCTCAACGGCCTGATGTTCGGCGAGGGCACGCTCGAGATCCTGCCCGACGGGTTCGGGTTTCTGCGGAGCCCGGACGCCCACTATCTCTCCTGCCCCGACGACATCTACGTGTCGCCGAGCCAGATCCGCCGCTTCGGCCTTCGCAACGGCATGAGCGTGGCCGGCCAGATCAGGCCACCCAAGGAGAGCGAGCGCTACTTCGCGCTGCTCCGGGTCGAGGCGATCAATGGCGAGGATCCGGCCAAGCTCTCGACGCGGGTGTTCTTCGACGAACTCACGCCGCTGCATCCAGACGAGCGGATCGTGATGGAGACGACCGCCGACGAGGTCTCCACCCGCGTGGTCGACCTGATCGTGCCGATCGGCTTCGGCCAGCGCGGCCTGATCGTCAGCCCGCCACGGGCCGGCAAGACGATCCTCCTCCAGAAGATGGCCAAGGCGGTGCTCGTCAACTATCCGGAGGCCTACGTCTTCATGCTGCTCATCGACGAGCGGCCGGAGGAGGTCACCGACATGGAGCGGCAGGTGAAGGGGCCGTCGTGCGAGGTGATCAGTTCCACGTTCGACGAGAACTCCAGCCGCCACATCCAGGTCGCCGACATGGTGATCGAGAAGGCCAAGCGGCTCGTGGAGTATGGCCGCGACGTGGTGATCTTCCTCGACTCGATCACCCGGCTCGCCCGGGCCTGGAACTCGGAGGTGCCCAACTCCGGCAAGATCCTCTCCGGCGGCGTCGATTCGGGGGCGCTCCAGCGGCCCAAGCGGTTCTTCGGCAGTGCCCGCAAGGTGGAGCAGGGGGGCTCGCTGACGATCATCGCCACGGCGCTCGTCGATACCGGCAGCCGGATGGACGACGTGATCTTCGAGGAGTTCAAGGGCACGGGCAACCTCGAGATCGTGCTCGACCGGCGGCTCGTGGACAAGCGGATCTATCCCGCCATCGACATCAACCGCTCGGGCACCAGACGCGAGGAGATGCTGCTCGAGCCCGACGAATATCGGCGGATCTGCGTGCTCCGCCGCGTGCTCGGCGAGATGAATCCCACCGATGCGATGGAACTCCTCGTCAACCGGCTCGCGAAGACGAAGTCGAACAGCGAGTTCCTCATGAGCCTGAAGTCGTGAGCGGACGAGGAGCACCGGCATGAGTGGCACCTCCACCCCCACGGTCTTCGACGGCACGTCGGCATCTGTGTCTCGCGGGACGCGGATCGCCATTGCCGTGGCCCGCTGGAACGAGTCGATCACGCGGCGACTTCTGGCGGGTGCCCTGCACCGCTTTGGCGTGGCCGGGGTCGCCGCCGACGCAGTCGACGTCGCTTGGGTGCCGGGCTCGTTCGAACTGCCGCTCGCCGCCGACGCGCTCGCGGCCACGGACCGCTATGCGGCGGTGCTGTGCCTGGGGGCGATCATCAAGGGAGACACGTCGCACGATCATCACATCGCCACCGCCGCTGCGGCCGGGATCGAGGCGGCCGGCCGCGACCATGGGCTGCCGGTGATCTTCGGGGTGCTCACCTGCGACACGCTCGCCCAGGCGATGGTGCGTGCCGGCGGCGATGAGGCCGATGGCTTTGCCGGCAACAAGGGGGCCGAGTGCGCCGCGGCGGCGATCGAGATGGCGGGACTCCTCGAGGCGATTCGACGCGGGGGGGCCGCATGAGCCGCCGCAGCCGTGCCCGCGAAGTGGCCCTGCAGTCGCTTTACCAGGTCGAGCTGAACGCCGTCGATCCTCGCGATCGCGCCCGCTTCCACAAGGGCCGGCTGAAGTCGGTGGAACTCGTCGCCTTCGCCGACACGCTCGTGGACGGGGTCCGCGACCACCAGGTGGAGATCGACTCCCTTCTCGACGCCCGCAGCACGAACTGGCGGCTGTCGCGGATGGCGGCCACCGACCGGGCCGTGCTGCGGATCGCCGCCTTCGAACTGCTGCACACCGATACGCCGGGGCCAGTGGTCGTCGACGAGGCGATCGAACTGGCGCGTCGCTACGGCAGCCAGGATTCGCCCACTTTCGTGGCGGGCATACTCGGCGCGATCCTCGACGACCGCGGCGGTCGGTCGCGGCCCGCTGCCGGCTGACGCGTTTGTCGGAGACCCACGACCCATGGCCCTGTTTCGTTTTGGACGGAAAGAGAAGGACGAGCCCCAGCCTGAGGCCGTCGCCGCGGACCCGGCTGCAGACGCCCCGGCACCTGCCGCGGCGAACAAGCCCGGGTTTCTCGACCGGCTGAGGTCGGGTCTTGCGAAGACCGCCAAGGTGCTTTCCACCGACGTCCGCGACATCTTCAAGCGCGAGGGTCGGCTGGTCGACGAGGAGTTTCTCGAGGAACTCCGCGCGGCTCTCGTGAAGACCGACATGGGGCCCGCCGCCGCCGAGGCGATCGTGGCCGACGTCCGCGAACGGCTGCGGGCCCGCGTGGTCGATCCCGAGGTCGTGCTCGACTCGATCCGCACGCAGCTCCTGATGCGGCTCAAGCCGGCCGAGGCGGGCATCGCCACCGCGACCGCCGGCCCGACGGTGATCCTCGTCACGGGCGTCAATGGTTCGGGCAAGACGACGTCGATCGCCAAGCTTGCGAGGCTCTTCCTCCGCGAGGGCAAGCGGGTGGTACTCGGCGCCGGCGACACCTTCCGGGCGGCGGCGGTGGAGCAGCTTGCCATGTGGGCGGGCCGGCTCGGGGCCGAGATCGTCCGCGGTGAGCCGGGCTGCGATCCGGCGAGCGTGGCGCATCGGGCCGTGGCGAAGGCGGTGGAAGGGGGCTTCGACGTCTGCATCATCGACACCGCCGGCCGCCTGCAGACCCAGGCCAATCTGATGCAGGAGCTCGGCAAGATCCGCCGCGTGATCGCCAAGCAGATCCCCGACGCGCCGCACGAAACGCTGCTCGTGATCGACGCCACCGCCGGACAGAATGCCCTCTCGCAGGCCAAGGGCTTCAAGGAGGCGGCGGGCTGTACCGGCATCGTGCTTTCCAAGCTCGACGGCTCGGCCCGCGGCGGCGTGATCGTCCCGGTGGCCGAGCAGTTCGGCCTGCCCGTGAAGTTCGTCGGCGTCGGCGAGTCGGCCGACGATCTCGAGCCGTTTCGGCCCGAGGCGTTTCTGGCGGCCCTGCTCGAGGGCTCGTTCTCCCCGGCTGGCTGACCGGCAGGGTTCCGCGACCCGCAGAGTCTGCCGCGGCCGGGTTGCGGTCGCGAAGAATATGCTGCCCGCCGGGGCACACGGCATTTTCTCGCCGCGGCAGGGTCGATCCTTCTCCCAGGGGACGGGGGGCTGGGCCGGCGCGGATCGGCGGATTTCGCGTGCGGTAGGTGGGCCTCCGTGCTTGGGGTACGTCATCCCGGGCCGCGCGAGTGCGGTCCGGGCAATCACACCGAAGGACTGGGAGTTCATCACACCATGCGTTTTGCCAAGTTGAAGCTGCCCCTGTGGGTGGCCAGCGGCCTGATGGCCGTCAGCGCAGCGAATGCCGCCGACACGTCGCTGCCGTCGCGGATCGATCCGAATCTCTACAGCCAGCTCGCCCAGAACAGCGCGCCCGTCGCGTCGGCTCCGGTGCTGCCGGCCGTGCCGCAGGAAGACGCCTACCAGATGCGGGCCCTGCCGCCGCAGGAGGCGGCCCAGGAGGCTTCCGCGGAGGAAGGCCCGACCCGGTATCTCGAAATCGAGCCGCTGACCAGCCGCGGCATCAACACCTACGGCTGGTTCGACGTGGGCATCGGCGCCAACAACTGGGGCAGCCCCTTCAACGGCCCGATCACCTTCAATGACCGCAACTGGCAGGGCCAGATGAACCAGCTCTACCTCGTCAACGAGCGGCTGCTCGATGTCGACAACGGGCGGAACTTCGGCGGCCGTGTCGACCTCCTCTACGGTAGCGACTACATCTACACCACGGCCCGTGGTCTCGACGCGAATCTGCTGAACCAGACGAACCAGGCCGGCGTGGCTGGGACGCCGTCATGGGCGTCGAGCAAGGACTACGGCCTGGCGATGCCACAGCTCTACGGTGAGGTCGGTGCCGGCAACCATGCCGTCAAGGTCGGGCACTTCTACACGATCATCGGGTACGAAGTGGTGCCGGCCATCGGCAACTTCTTCTACACCCATGCCTACACGATGCAGTATGGCGAGCCGTTTACCCACACCGGCATTCTCGACACCTGGACGCCCAACGACCAGCTCGTCGTGTATGGCGGTATCACGAACGGCTGGGACAACTTCAGCGACCCCATCAACATCCTGGGCATCAACAACCCGGCCTATCCGGGGGCGAACAGCAACGCCGCCTTCCTCGGCGGTGTGACGTTCAAGAACTCCGATGCCACGCAGGCCCTGACGACGTGCGTGTCGAGCGGCAACGAAATCGGTTCGTTCGCGGCGAGCGGTGCCGGCAACATCGGCAACCGCTCGATCGTGAGCACGGTCTATGTGAACGAGCTGTCCGACAAGCTCACCTACGTGTTCCAGAACGACCTTGGCTGGCAGTTCAACGCCAATCCGGTGTCGCAGAACATTGGGCAGGCCGATGGCCTCGCCCAGTGGTACGGCATCAACCAGTACATGTTCTACAACATCAGCGACACGCTGGTGGGCGGCATGCGACTGGAGTGGTTCCGCGACAACAACGGCTACCGCGTGATCAACCCGATCCGCAACGCCATCTGGGGCGGCCCCTATGGCAGCGGCTACGCGGGCAACTTCTGGCAGGCCACGTGGGGCCTGAACTGGAAGCCCAACAACAACTGGATCATCCGTCCAGAGATCCGGTACGACTGGTATTCGCCCGACAACATGAAGGGGCCGCTCCCCTTCGGAAAGATCACCGACGGGTCGGGCGACCAGTACGGCCAGCTCTACGGTGGCTGCGACGCGATCTGGCAGTTCTAAAGTTCGCGGCTGCCGGGCCATCCATGGCCCCCGTAGCCTCTGCCTTGCGGCGAACACACAAGCGGGGCCCGCCGGAATCGACCGGCGGGCCCCGCGGCTTTTATGCCCAGGAAGCCCAATCGCGTGAGCGATGGGGGCACACTCGATCCGGCTTCAGGAAGCCCAATCGCGTAAGCGATGGGGGCACATTGGCTCCGTGGCACCGCTCAGGGCTGCCCATGCCCGTCGCCGGACGCTCGCTGCGGGCTCCGGCCCTCCGCTCGCTGCACGCCGGCTGCGCTTCGCCATCCTGGCTTCGCTTGCCGCCGAGCCCGGCTCCCGGGCACGGGCAGCCCCTCGCTTGAT
>JAGWWA010000147.1 GCA_018970605.1 Planctomycetota bacterium
CTCGAGGATCGCCGAGATGTTGACGTCGTTGAAGGCGATGATGTTGGCCACGTTGCGGTGCACGAACATCGTGCCCGGCTTCGAGCCCGTCATCTGGTGCTCGCTGACGCGGGAGTCGGAGCAGCCGATCCAGAGCACCTTCGGCCGCTGCTTGGCGGCGATCGCGTGGTAGTAGTTCTCGTTGGGCAGAAACTCGCCGGCGATGAACTTGGAGTTGCCGTCCAGCAGTTCGTTGATCATGTCGCTCATCACAATCGCTCCTTGGTGGTGCCGCGTGGAAACCGGCTCCGCGGGGGCCCCGAGGCTACCAAGCCGGCGGGAGGGCGACCACAACCGAGCCCGGCCGTGGCGATCGCCGGTTCGACGGCCGGATTTGCCCTTGCATCGCCGAGGCGACCGCGTGAAAGTGCTCTCCAGCCCGCCCCGTTCGGCCGGGCACGGAGACTCGCGATGACCCCGGAGACGCTGCTCGGATCGCTGGCCGGCCACTGGCAGGCGGCGCTGACCGCCGCGGTGGTCGCCGTCACGCTCGCTGCGTTGCTCTTCGTGCAGCGGGCCCCCGACATGGTGATGATCGGCGGGGTGGTGCTGCTGCTGGCCGCCGGGGTGATCTCGCCCGACGAGGCCCTCAAGGGGATGAGTAACGAGGGCATGGTGACGGTGGCGGCGCTGTTCGTCGTGGCGGCGGCCGTCGAGCGGACCGGCGCCCTGGCTTCGCTGGTGGATCGGACGCTCGGCAGGCCGAAGTCGCTGGCCACCGCCCAGGTCCGCACGATGATCGCACCGGGCGTGATCTCCGCCTTCACCAACAACACGCCGGTCGTGGCGCTGATGGTGCCGGCCATCCGCGACTGGGCCAAGAAGAATCGGTTCAGCATCTCCAAACTGCTGATGCCGATGAACGCCGCGGTCGTGCTCGGCGGCCTCTGCACCCTGATCGGAACGAGCACCAACGTGGTCGTCAGCGGCCTGGTGGCGGCGAAGCGGGGCCAGCCGCTCGGCATGTTCGACATCACCTGGCTGGGCGTGCCGCTGTTCGCCATCGGGCTCGTCTACCTCATCATCGCCAGTCGCTTCCTGCTCAAGGACCGGCGGCCACCGATGAGCACCAGCGACGACCCGCGGCAGTACAGCCTGGAGATGGTGGTCGATCAGGGCAGCCCGCTGGTGGGCCGCACGATCGAGGCGGCGGGGCTCCGGCACCTGCACGGCCTGTTTCTCATGGAGATCGACCGCGGCGGCCATGTGATCGCCGCCGTCGCGCCGACGGAGCGACTCCAGGCGGGCGACCGGCTCGTGTTCGTGGGCGTGCTCGACTCCGTGGTCGAGCTGCAGAAGATTCGCGGCCTGCGGCCCGCCACCGACCAGGTGTTCAAGCTCGACGACCCACGGAGCGAGCGGGTGCTGGTGGAGGCGGTCGTCTCGCCGTCATGCCCGCTGGTGGGCCGCACGATCCGCGAAGGCCAGTTCCGCTCCACCTATGGCGCGGTGGTGATCGCCGTGGCCCGCGACGGCGAGCGGCTGCAGATGAAGATCGGCGACATCGTGCTCCAGCCGGGCGACACGCTGCTGGTGGAAGCGGGCCAGGCGTTCATCGATCGGCAGCGGACCAACCGCCACTTCTACCTGGTCAGCGAGGTGACGGGCTCCACCCCGCCGCGGCACGACAAAGCGTGGATCGCCTGCACCGTGCTGGCGGCGATGGTGCTCGCCGCCGCCCTGGAACTGGTGCCCATGGTGGCGGCGGCCCTGGTGGCGGCCTGTGCGGTGGTCGGGCTCCGGTGCATCTCGTCCACCGAGGCGCGGCGGTCGATCGAATGGGAGTCGCTGCTGCTGATCGCCGCGAGCTTCGGCCTCGCCCGGGCCATGGAGAAGACGGGGCTCGCCGAAATGGTCGCCCACTCCACGATCGCCGCCGCCGGCGACAACCCCTACGTGGTGCTCGCCGCGCTCTATCTCGTGACCATGCTGTTTACGGAACTGATGAGCAACAACGCCGCCGCGGTGCTCACCTTCCCGATCGCCTGGCAGACGGCCGCCGACCTCGGCGTCAACCCGATGCCCTTGGTGATGGCGATCACGGTCGCCGCAAGCTGCGGATTCGCCACGCCGATGGGCTACCAGACCAATCTGATGATCTATGGCCCCGGCGGGTACAAGTTCAGCGACTACATGCGGTTCGGCGGCCCACTCAACCTGCTCGTGATGGCCGTCACGGTCGCCCTGGCACCGCTGATCTGGTCGTTTTGGCCGTAGACGGCCGGGTTTCCAACGGTCCGCCCGCGGCATAGGCTAGAGGGTTGCGGCGGATCGACCACCGGCATCAGGGCGGCATGAGCGACATCCTCTTCCATTACCACCGAGTCAATCCGACGACGTGGTTCTACTTCGCCTCGCTCCTGTCGATCGCGCTGTTCTTCAAATTCAACCGGCTCTGGAGCATTCGGAACCTCGATCTGCTCGGGCTGATCCTCCTCGCTCCGGGCATCCTGGCGGTCGAATACGGCGGCTACAAGGCGAACGTGGCCGACCAGCAGCTGGGGTTCGTCTGGATCTTCGTCGTCACGGGCTGGTTCCTCGCAAGGATGCTCTGCGACTCGATGATGGTCCGCCGCCCGATGCTGGAGCCGAACCTGACCACCGGAGGGCTCGTTTTCCTGGGCGTATCGCTGCTGGTCTTCCTGCTGGCCAACGTGATCACGACGCGGCCGCAGCGGGATGACATGGCCGGCGCGGCTGCCGCCGACCGCCTCGAGGCCCGCGACGCCGAAGTGGATGCCGACCAACTGGCCCGACTCGGACCCGGGTATCCCCTGCTCTTCCTCCTCCCCCAGATCTCGACGCAGCGGATCTTCTTCGCGCCCGACGGGGCCGACGCCCCGCCGGATCCCGGCGACTCGAGCCGCCGCGCCGTTCACGAAACCACGGCCCGGATCATGGCGATCGTCTCGCAGCTCGCGATCGTCGTGGGCATGGTGGTGATCGGCTGGCGGCACTTCGAGAACACCCGCCTGGGCATCGCCGCCGCCGTGCTCTACCTGCTCCTTCCCTACACCGCCACGATGACGGGCCGCGTCGATCACGTCCTGCCCGGCGCCCTCGTGCTCTGGGCGATCGCCGCCTACCGCCGGCCGTTCCTCGCCGGCGTGCTCGTGGGCCTCGCGATCGGCACGATCTATTATCCCGTGTTCCTCCTGCCGCTGTGGTGCAGCTTCTACTGGGAGCGGGGCGTGCGCCGCTTCGCAGCGGGCGTGGTCGCCTCGCTGGTGACGCTTGTCGTGGCCCTCTGGTTCACCTCGCCCGACGCCACGGTCTTCCTCGGCCAGCTCCGACAGATGTTTGGCTGGATCTTCCCCAACGAGGTGTCGCTGGAGGGCTTCTGGGCGCTGCCGTCGCAAGACGCGGTCTACCGGCTGCCGGTGCTCGCGGCCTTCGTGGCGATGATGGCGACGCTTGCGATCTGGCCGGCCCCCAAGAACCTTGGCACGCTGATGAGTTGCACGGCGGCCGTGCTGCTCGGCAGCCAGTTCTGGAAGGCCCACAACGGCGGCCTGTTCATGGCATGGTATCTGCCGGTATTGCTCCTGGTGGTGTTCCGGCCGAACCTCGAAAACCGCGTGGCGATGCTGATGCTTTCGCCCGAGTGGTTCCCCCGCCGCCGCGCCGCCTGAGACTTGGACAGACGAATCGGGGCGAGGCTGGCGAATCGAGAGCACGCCCAGGTTGGCACCCAGTGCCACGGGAAAGAGCATCGCGGGGCTGCCCGTGCCAATCGAGCGGCGTAGGAAACCGAACGAAGCCTGGAGGGCGAAGTGAGGTTTCCTTCGAGTGAGTGAAGGGCAGGATGCCCGCAGCGAACGTCCGGCGAGATGGCACGGGCAGCCCCGAGCCCGCGGCGAACCTGGAAGACACACAGGTTAAACACCCGTGCTACGGGAGGCACCGAGCCTCGTGATCGCGGAAGGCCGGCACTCCGTGCATGTGTCGAGTCATGCGTCGCGAGTTAGAGCGCATCTCCTCTAGGTGTAGCGATGAGTTGGAAATCCTGAGCGGGTAGGCGAGGGGGTCGGCGAACGCTCGAGGAGCCTTGGGCGTATCCTCGCCCCGGCGACAATCCGAAGGACCGCGAAGCGGAGACTTTTGCCGCCCCCGAGCCGTTGATA
>JAGWWA010000148.1 GCA_018970605.1 Planctomycetota bacterium
GACTGGATGAAGCGTCGGAAGAAGAAGGCCCTCGCCCGCATCGCCGGCTGAGCCCAGCCCGACGAATCCGAAAACGATACGAGCCCCGGCCCTCGCACCTGCGAGGGCCGGGGTTTTTCATGGTCGTTGTGTCTTCGTTCAAAGACAGGCTGGGTTCAAAGACAGACTGGTGTTCAAAGACAGACTGGTGTTCAAAGACAGACTGGGCCTGCGACCGTTTTCCCGGAACGACCCGCACGACCGGACCAGCCGCTTCACTCCGCGGCACCGCGCCGCGCCATGGCGTCGGGAACGTTCGGAAGAAACCTGACCTAGGGTTGCCTGGAGCAGCAGTGCAGCAGGGTGGCGGCACGGTCCGATGCTCGTCTGGAGCGAGGTCGTGGTTGGCATGGGGTCAGAGTCTTTGAACGAGCGTCGGTGGTCGCCCGTGGCGCGGGTCTGCGCCTCGCTGGCGATTCTTGCCTATCTCGCAGCCGTGATCGTGCCGCCGCTGGCGGGGCCTCCACCGGCGAGCGAACTGGCCAGTCGCATCCTCCAGCCGCTGCGGCCCCTGGTCGGCGCGATCTATCTCGGCCACGGATACCGGTTCTTCGCCCCGAATCCCGGCCCCGGCCATACGATCCGCTGGACGATGACGATGCCCGACGGCTCGAAGCGATCCGGGCGGATTCCCGACGAGATCCTCGACCGTCCGCGGTTGCTCTACCACCGCCGCTTCATGGTGAGCGAGAAGATCTCGGCGCTCGTGCCCCCGGTGGACGCTCCGCAGGAGGTTCGCGATCGAGCAAAACACGACTGGCAGCCGCTCGTGAAGGGTGTGGCCACGAATCTGCTGCGCCGGGAGGGAGGACTGAGCGTGACCCTCGAGACGGTGGAACACTATCTCCCCGATCCCGGCGAGGTGCTCGCCAGCGGCACGTTCGCGGATGCGGTCACGCCACTCGGCTCCTACGCCTGGGCGGAGCCGCAGCCATGACCGCCGTTCGCTCCCTTCCAGGGCGTCGCACCGAGAGCAGGCCGACCGCCGCGCCGCCCGTGACGGTCGCCCCGGCACGCGGCTGGCTCGCCGAGTGGGCCGCCGCCTGGAACGCCTTCTGGTTCAGGCGGGCCGACCCGCTTCCGCTTGCCGTGATCCGGATTGCCACCGGTCTGATCCTCACCTGGTCGTGCTTCGTCTGGCTGCTCGATGCAGACGCCTTCTTCGGCGCTCGTGGCTGGCTGCGGCCCGATGAGGTCTGGCGCATCAACGATCAGCCCTGGCAGTGGAGCGGCTACTTCGCCGCCTCCTCGCCGACCATGATCCGGGTGCTTGCGGGCATCTCGCTCGTGGCCGCGATCCTGCTCACGATCGGCCTGGCGACCCCGGTGGCCGCGCTGGTGTCGTTTCTCGGGCTCGTCAGTGCGGCCAATCGCGCACCCCTCAATGTCTTCGGCCTCGATGACACGCTCGGCATGCTGCTCGTGCCTCTGGTGATCGGCCCGAGCGGCGCGAGGCTGTCGATCGATGGACTGCTGGCAGGGATGGAGCGGGGCAGGGGAGGGGAGCCGTCGATCCGGGCGAACGTCGCCCTGCGGCTTCTGCAGGTGCACCTCTGTGTCGTCTACCTCTTCTCGGGTGCCGGGAAACTCTTCGGGGCGAGCTGGTGGGAGGGGACGGCCCTCTGGGGGGCGATCGCCAACGACCGGTACCGCACCCTCGACCTCCGGGGCCTCGCCGGCCACCCGCTCGTCGTGAATGCCCTCACGCTCGCGACCCTCTGGTGGGAGGTGGCCTATGCCGCCCTCGTCTGGCCGCGGCTGACGCGGCGGCTTTGCCTGGCGATGGCGGTCTTGGTCCACTTGGGAATCGGGCTCGCCATGGGCATGATGGAGTTCGGCCTGGCCATGATCACCGCCAACCTGGCGTTCGTGCCGGCCGCCACCTTCGCGAGCCTGCTGAGACCGTTCACGTTTCGAATCTCACCGTCCTCCCACACCCTCCCAGGAACCCCTTCGGACCTTCCATGATCGACACGCTCGCCGTAGTCGGCGCCACCGGCGCCGTGGGCCGAATCATTCTCGACATGCTCGTGGCGCGAAAGTTTCCCGCGAAGCGGCTCAAGCTGCTCGCGTCGGCCCGCTCCGCCGGCACGCCCGTCCGCGTCGGTGATTCGACCTATGACGTCGAGGTGCTCACGCCCGACTCCTTCAAGGGCGTCGATGTGGCCATTGGCAGCACGCCCGACGAGGTGGCGGCCGAGTTCGTTCCCTGGGCGGTGGAGCGGGGCACCGTCGTCGTCGATGAGAGTGCCTTCTACCGGATGAATCCGGAGGTGCCGCTGGTGATCCCCGAGGTCAACCCGGAGGCGATCGCGACGCATCGGGGAATCATCGCCAGCCCAAACTGCTCGACCACGCAGATGGTGATGGTGATGAAGCCGCTGCACGACGCCGCCCGCGTGACACGGGTGATCGTCAGCACGTATCAGGCCGTGAGCGGCGCGGGGCTGGCCGCGACCCGGGAACTCGAGCAGGCGACCACCGCCTGGCTCGCCAGGGAAACGGAGGCGAAGCAGGTCTTCCCGCATCCGATCGCCGCCAACCTGATTCCGCAGATCGGTTCGCCCCGGCCCAACGGGTTCACCAGCGAAGAGATGAAGATGGTGCTCGAGACGCGGAAGATCCTCGGCGACGAATCGATCGCCGTGAGCGCCACCTGCGTCCGCGTGCCGGTGGCCAACGGCCACAGCGAGTCGATCCTGATCGAGACCGAGAAAAAGCTCTCCGCGGACGAGGCGAGGAAGCTGCTCGCGGCGTTCCCGGGGATCGTGGTCGACGACGATCTCGCGGCGAAAAAGTATCCGCAACCTCGGACGGCCAGCGGCCACGATGAGGTGTTCGTGGGCCGGATCCGCGAAGACATTTCGTGCCCCAACGGCATCGCGCTGTGGTGTGTGTCCGACAACCTTCGAAAGGGCGCGGCCACCAACGCCGTGCAGATCGCCGAGTATCTGGCGAAGCACGGGCTGAAGGGGGCAGGGCACTCGGGCCGGTCATGAGTTTGCCGCCGGCGCCCGACGAGGCGTCCGCGGTCGTCGACCGACGGATTGCGATCCGGCTCGCCTACGAGGGCACGCGGTATTCCGGCTGGCAGATGCAGCCGGGCAGGGCGACGGTGCAGGGGACTCTCGCGACGGCGATCCGCGAGGTGTCGGGCGAAGAGGTCGCGCCCAAGGGGGCGAGCCGAACCGATGCCGGCGTGCACGCTCTCGACCAGGTGGCTGCCTTCACGTCGGCGAGCGGCCACTCCGCCGACGTCTGGGTGCGGGCACTCAACGCGACGCTGCCCTCCGACATCACCGTCCTCGAGGGGCGCGAGGTGGGCCCCGACTTCGATCCCGTGTCGGCTGCGGTCAGCAAACGGTATCGCTACCGGATCCACGATGCGGCCTGGAGGCCGGTGCTCGATCGGCACCTCGTCTGGCACTGGCGGGGTCGGCTCGACGAGGCACGGATGCGGGAGGCGGCCACGGCCCTCATCGGCGAGCACGACTTCACGAGCTTCGAGACGGTGCCCTCCACGCGGCTCTCGAAGGTCCGGACGATCCACTCCCTCGAGGTGTTTCGGCCGCCGCTGGCCACGGACGCCGCGGGGGCGGAGGTCTGGATCGAGGTCGAGGGGAACGGATTTCTGTACAACATGGTGCGGATCATCGCCGGCTCGCTGGTGCTGGTCGGCGCGGGAAAGCGGTCTCCCGGATGGCTCGGGGAGGCGCTGGCCGCCCGCAGCCGGCCTGCCGCCGGCCCGACGGCGCCGCCGCAGGGGCTCATGCTCGTGGCAATCGACCTCGGGCACGCCTGGCCGACGACGATTTTGCCCGCTCCCAACCAGACACCCTCACCATGACCGCGATGCCCGCGTTTCCCGAACAGCTCGGCCCCGTGAAGCTCGTCCAGCAGATCGGCCTTGGCAAGCACTGCCAGGTCTGGGAAGGGCTCGACACCAAGGCCCGCAAGAAGGTCGCCGTGAAGGTGATCGTGCCGGCGATGGCCAACGACGCGGGCCAGCGGAAGCTGCTGGAGCACGAACTCAAGGTGGCCGCGTCGCTCGACCATCCCACGATCATCAAGATCGACCGGCTCTCGGAGGAGGGGGG
>JAGWWA010000040.1 GCA_018970605.1 Planctomycetota bacterium
GCAGCGGCTCGGCGCCGCCGCCGCCTCACCGCCGCGGGCCAATCCCGAAGGGTTTCGCGAACTCGTGGCGATCGATCCCGACGGCAACAAGATCCGGCTGTTCTCCTGGGCCCCCGGCCATCACGAATGACAGCCGCGACATCCACCCCCGCCCTGATCGGCATCCTCACGGTCTCCGACCGGGCGAGCCGCGGCGAGTATGCCGACGAGGGTGGGCCCGCGATCCGCGACTATCTCCGCGACGTGCTCGCGAACCCATGGCAGCCCCGCGAGCGGATCGTGCCGGACGACCTCGACACGATCGCTGCGGCGATCCTCGACCTCGCCGCCGAGGGCTGCTGCCTGATCGTGACCACCGGCGGCACCGGCCCCGCGCCCCGCGACGTCACGCCCGAGGCCACGGAGCAGGTCTGCACGCGGATGATGCCCGGCTTCGGCGAACTGATGCGGCAGGAGTCGTTGAAGTATGTGCCCACGGCGATCCTCTCGCGACAGACGGCCGGCATCTGCGGCCGGGCGCTCGTCGTCAACCTACCGGGCCGGCCGAAGAGCATCCGTCAGTGCCTCGACGCCGTCTTCCCGGCGATCCCCTACTGCATCGACCTGATCCACACCGGCAACCCATCGCCGCCTCGGCTGGAGACGAACCCAGATCGCCTCATCGCCTTCCGGCCGAAAGGGTAGGGCTCGCCAAGCAGGAGCCCGGGCAGATCTGTCGTCGTGCATCTGTCGCGACAGCGCGCCTGTCATCAGAAGCCATTCGTCGATGGAACAACGCCGCTAGAAGCGGAACTTGCCATCGCATCCCGAGCACCGAAAAGGCAAAGAATAGTTGCAGATCCCATCAATAATGAGAGTGTCGCTGTATACGGCGTCGCCCTCAGCCAAGGCCATGCGAAACCAAGGAGCACCGCCGCGAGCCACAGGAGAGCAACGGTTTCGACGATGAGCGCAACAGCGATGGGCAAAGAGGCCTGTGTCGACACACTCGCCTCGTCGAGCAGCATCGCCCACACTGCACATGCCGAAACTCCTGCCAGCGGAACTGCAACAACCAAGGTCCAACCCATGTCAGCAGTCAACTGATGTGTTTCATAAACCCCGTGGCGAAGAGCTATTCCTATGACCGGTGCCATCACAACTGGTAACAACAGCAACCAAGGTGACCGTCGTCCAGTCAATACGCAAACAAAGGGAATCGCTATTGCGATGACCCCCGGCTGTTCATAGGAATCGATGATCGGGCTTTTGCCAACTCCCGGTGCAAATGCGGCGGCGAGCATCAATACCGTGTGGAGAATAAGGAGGCCGACCTCCCACGGAAGCCTTAGCGATCCAACATCTGGCGTCGACTTGTACGACTCGCGATTGAGCCAAATCACCCATCCGAAAATCCCAGCCCAGATACACCCGAACAGGATCTCGATGATCGTGCCGGCCTCGAACCCCTTGAACATGTCAACGTGTAGCCGCTCTGCCAACCAGTCTGATTTCGACATCATCATGCTTCCTAGCATATGAGCGATCGGCAACGCCACTCCCCCCGCCACGACTCCCCAAAACCCTAATCGCACAGTGAGAGCATCTCTCCAAATAAACATCGCCCACACAAACAGGCCCAGGATCGTAGCAAGTGCTCCGCCCCACGACTCAAGTGTGCTCCCGAACGCCGCGCCTGGCGCAGCCATGATCACCTTGGAAAACGAGGATCGTGCGGACTCGGGGATCGCGCCAATCAGCCATCCGCCAGCGTAATGCAACCCCAAAAGGTATGCCGTAAGAGCGATGATCCCGAACCAACTTCGTGATCGCCCCCCAAGGGCGGAGGCAAACACCAGGGCTGGGAATCCGATCCTTAAAGCACCGCGAATGGAAACCATCATTAGGTTTTGACTAAGTACGGTGATGTTGCTGAACGCGTCGGGGTCTATTTTCCAATCGGTATGAGGTAAGCCGACAGCAACATTCCCAAGACCCGTTGACACGACCATGGCAGCGATGGCTCTCGCCGCCGTCAGCGAGGATATGTTTGAGGCAGAGGCGAGAACCATTGACATCCCGGCCAACGCACATGCCAAGGCGTCGCCAGTTCCTCCAGCCATATCGCCTACACCTGACCCAAGCGCCGCGGCTGAGGATGCCACTACGGTCGCCACGATTGCCGAATGGGGTTTCATTGGTAGAAAAGGCATTGTGGTTGTTAAGGCTGCGGGTTACCCCCCTTAGCAGAGCTCCCCTTATAGAATAGGTCACGTGACGGCCCAATCACAAGAGGCGATGCCCCTGAACTAACGCCATGAATGGAACCGGTGGCCATCACTTCGGATGCCCCGCCAACGTCTCAGCCTTGTCCGCTTGTTAGGGCGTAGCCGAATCGAGCGGACAGAGGCGGTGCGACTCCGGAGCTGAAAAGCCAATACCAGCTCTGCTGACCTGGGTGGAAGTGACTTTGAGCCAGCAGAGTCGCCGGACGACGGTCGTGACCTTTCGGTACGGATGCCTTGGACATACATCTCGGCCGCAGCCATCATCATGGCCCCTTCGCTCCGAACGCCCCGTTCTAGGTTCTTGGGATAGCAAGGACTATCCGTCGGCGCCGTGGTATCCAAGGGTCTGTGACGTCCGGAGAGCCACCACGTCAACACGGGTGCGTATCGTCGTGGACTCGACTTCGTTGGCGTAGCCAGGGCGCGGCAGGCCACCCGGCAGCCTATGAGCATCTGATGATGCCTCTGCATGGTCACTCTGATGAGCATCGAATCGCGTCGGTGCCAGCAGGTTTGACGGCGGACATTTGCATTTCTAAAATCGTGGTCGCTATGGAAGGATCAATCGCCGAGTCTGCATGTCAGAGCGGGGGACCCAATTTTTCCGGGGCGAACTCGAGTTTTTCGAGCGGGGCATCTTCGGCTCCGAGCCCGTCAGCTAACCCCGTAGGCGTTCGAGGACGATTCGTCAGGATTCGATGCGGCTGAAGGCTCGATCGAAAAGGCCGCACTTGAATCCGTGAGCCCGGCGTCGGGTTCACCTCCCTTCCATGGCATGGCCGATTGGTCACGCCCCCCGGTTTTCCCCGCAGACGCATCCCGCGTCGTGGGCGACTGCCTGCCGACTGACCACGCGGCCCGAGCCGTGGAGTTCTGACGTGGTTTCATCCCAGTTGCGCGGGTGCGCAAGCACCCAGTCTGGCCCCGATCACCAGGGGAGCCATCACGCTCCCGATCACCACTACGCATGGTGGCTGATCATGTGCCTGTGCGGTGTCGATTACTTCAGCACACTGGGCTACCAGCCCTCGATCGCCTTCGAGGGAGCTGGCACGCTCGCCCCGCTTGCGACGCTTGTGCTCGTGCTCGTCACGCTCCTCGGGGCTTATCCCGTGTATTCGTATGTGGCCGGCCAGACTCCCGACGGCGTCGGATCGATCGGGATGATCGAACGGCTCATCGGCGGATGGTCGGGCAAGATCGCGGTCCTCGTCCTCATCGGATTCGCCGCCACCGATTTCGTGATCACGAAAACGCTCTCCGCAGCCGACGCCGCAGCCCATCTGGTGAGCAATGCGATGTGGCTCGACCACACTCCGCCGATCCTTCACGGCCAGATCCTCATCGCCTCGTTGCTGCTGGTGCTCCTGGGAGCGATGTTCCTCAAGGGCTATTCCGAGGTCGTCGGCGTGGCGACCTTTCTGGTGGCGGCGTTCCTCGGCATGTCGGCAATCATCGTGGTCAGCGGGCTCTGGTACCTGATGGGCAACCCCGCGCTCCTACGGCAGTGGTCTGCGGAGATCGCCGGCGGCTCCTATCATCTCCACCACGCACCACTCTCCGGCACGGGCTTGCTGCCGGCGTTGGGTATCTCCATCCTCGTGTTTCCCAAGCTCGCACTCGGCATGAGCGGCTTCGAAACGGGTGTGCTCCACATCCATCTCGTCGAGGGAACAAAAGCCGATCCGGCCGACGAGGCGGGCCGCATCAAGCAGACACGCAAACTGATGCTCGTGGCGGCGTTGATCATGAGCTGCTTCCTCGTCGGGTCTTCGCTGGTCACGGGAACCAACACGATCATCCCGGCGGAAGAGTTCGCAGTTGCTCCTTTGAAGGGCAAGGCGATCGACCGGGCTCTCGCTTACGTTGCGCATGGCGAGAGTCCACACCCGATCAATCCGCTCTTTGGGCCGGTCTTCGGCACCCTCTACGACGTCTCGACGATTCTCATTCTCTGGTTCGCCGGAGCCTCGGCGATGGCCGGTCTCCTCAACATGGTTCCCCGCTACCTCCCCCGCTACGGGATGGCACCGGAATGGGCGGCGGCGTACCGACCGCTCCTCATCGGCTTCACGATCATCAACCTCGTCGTGACGTATGCCTTTCGGGCGGATGTCACGGCGCAGGGCGGTGCCTATGCCACGGGGGTGCTCGTTCTCATGAACAGCGCCTGCGTGGCATCGCTTGTCCACATGCAGGCCGAGGCGGCGAAGGGGCGGGGCCGCTCGCCGTGGCTCCGGGCGGCATTCGCTATCATCACGCTCGTGTTTCTCTACACCCTCGTGATGAACGTCGCGGAGCGGCCCGACGGAATCCTCATCGCCTCGATTTTCATCGGCTCGGTCCTCGCGATCTCGGTGGCATCACGGGCGTGGCGGAGCCAGGAACTGCGGCATCGCGAGTTTCGTTTCGAGGATGACGCAGCCCGAATGCTCTGGACGGATCTGTGCGACGATGGTGGCTTCCGGGTTCTCGTGCCCCACCGGCCTGGCAACCGGACGCTCGATGAGAAGGAGGCCGAGGTGCGGCGCCGGCACCGCATCCCGTCCGAGGTGCCGCTCGTGTTCCTCGAAGTTCACTACGGCGACACGAGCGACTTCCACAACGCGCCGATCATCTCAGCGCGACAGGAGGAGGAGCGGTTCGTGATCGTGGCCCGCGACGTCGTCTCGGTATCCCACACCATCGCGCAGATCGCGGTCGAACTAAGCTCCCAAGGTCAGCCGATCGACGTCGTCTTCGGGTGGAGTCTGGGCAACTCGATGCGTCTGGCGCTCGAGTTTCTGCTCTTCGGGCAGGGAGACATCCCCAACAGCGTGTTCGATCTGCTGGAAAAGGCCGTCCCGGACTCCACGCGGAGACCAACCGTGCTCGTCGGATGAGATCACAGCGAGGGGCTGCTCGTGCCCCAGGAGCCGGGCTATGGGAGCAAGCGTAGGCAGGATGCCGAAGCGCAGCGGACATGCAGAGAGCGGCGGGCAGGATGCCCGACGCGAACGTCCGGCGATGGGGCACGGGCAGCCCCGAGCCCAGTGCGAACCTGACAGACGCGCAGGTTGACAACCTACGCTACGAGAGACGTCAGCGGGCGAGCGCCCGGGCGATGTCGGGGGCGAAGTAGGTGAGGATCCCGTCGGCGCCGGCCCGCTTGATCACCAGCACGCTCTCCAGGGCCGCCTTCGCGCCGTCGAGCCAGCCGTTATCGGCAGCCGCCTTGATCATGGCGTACTCGCCGCTCACCTGATAGGCGAAGGTCGGCACGCCAAACGCATGCTTCACGCGGTGGATCACGTCGAGCGACGTGCCGGCCGGCTTCACCATCACCATGTCGGCCCCCTCGGCGATGTCGAGCGCCACCTCGCGGAGCGCCTCGTCCGTGTTGGCGACGTCCATCTGATAGGTCTTCTTGTCGGCCACGCCGAGGCCGGTCGCCGTGCCGAGGGCGGCGGCGCTGCCCACCGCATCGCGAAACGGTCCGTAAAAGGCGGAGGCATACTTCGCGGCGTAGGAGAGGATCGCCACGTCGTCGTGATCGTGCTCGTCGAGCGCGAGCCGCAGCGACCCCACGCGGCCGTCCATCATGTCGGAGGGCGCCACCACGTGGCAGCCGGCGTCGGCCAGCACCACCGCCTGCCGGCAGAGCACCTCGACCGTGTCGTCGTTGACGATCTGCCCGTTCTTCAGGAGACCGTCGTGACCGTGGCTCGTGTAGGGATCGAGGGCCACGTCGCAGACGATCCCCAACGCATCGCCACACTCCCTGCGGATCGCCCTCACCGTCCGGCAGGCGAGGTTCTCCGGGTCGAAGGCATGGGCCGCGTCGTCGGTCTTCCTCGACGGCTCCACCACGGGAAAGATCGCGATCGCCGGGATGCCGAGCCGCATCGCCTCGCCGGCGGCCCGAAGAACGCCCTCGATCGGCAGTCGCTCGACGCCCGGCATGCTCGCCACCGGCACGCTCATCTCGTGGTCGTGCACGAACAGCGGCCAGACGAGGTCGGCGGGCGAAAGCGTCGTCTCGGCAACGGCACGCCTGAGCCATTCATGCCGCCGCAGGCGGCGAAGACGGGTGTCTGGAAACCTCCCGGCAAAGGGCTGCGGCATCATCAGGATCTCCTGTCGACGATCACGACCGATCCGATCGGCACCGGCGGCGGGGCTGGCTTGCCGAGGAGCGTCGCGGTGGCGCACGCCTCGTCGGTCTCCCAGACGCTCACGCGGCGGGCGAGCACACCGAGCCCTGCGAGCACGTGGGGCGCCACCACCTCGAGCAGGTAGCGGGCCATGTTTTCGGCCGTCGGGTTCCAGGGCAGCACGAAATACTTGGTGGGCTCCGCCACGCGGACGGCCGCGAGCGTGGTCTCGTCCTTCTCGAAGAGGATGAAGGCGTGGTCCCAGTGTTCATCGAGCCAGCCGAGCATCCGCTTCTTGATGAGCGAAAAATCGACGACCCGGCCGACGTCGTCCACCTCCGTGCCGCCCCCCTCCGCCTCCACTTCGATGTCCACGCGGTAGTTGTGACCGTGCAGGAAGGCACAGCGACCCTCGTGGCCGTAGAGCCGGTGCCCCGCGCAGAACGACAGTTGCCGGATGAGCGAAAGATGCGTCACTTCGAAGTCTCGACGAGGGTCTCGACGCGGATCGGCTGGATGTCGAACTTGGGATTCTGGCCGAGGAACCGGCAGGGGTTGTTGTGGAAGACGTCGATCGCCTCCTGGAGCGAGTGGCCGCGGCGGCGAAACTCGAGGATGCACTCCTGCAGCGTGAAGGGATCACTCGGCCCCCAGTCGGCCGACGAGTTCACGAGGATCTTCCCGGTGCCGTACTTCTCCAGCATGTCCACGGCCCGCTTCGGCGAGCACTTGGTGATCGGATAGAGCGTGAAGCCCACCCAGTAGCCGGCGTCGAGGCAGGGACGAATCGTCTGCTCCTCGACGTGGTCGATCCAGATCCGCTCGGGATCCACCTTCATCCCGGCGAGCACTTCGAGCACCTTCTTCGTGCCGTGGGCCTTGTCTGCAAGATGCGGCGTGTGGATCAGCACGAGCTGGCCGTGCTTCATCGCGAGTTCGACGTGGGCTTCGAGCGACTCGCACTCGTTCTTCGTTGACTTGTGGAGCCCGGTTTCACCCACACCCAGCACCGTGGGCTTGGCGAAGAACTCGGGAAAATGCCTGAGCACCTCGCGGGTGAGCGTGGGGTTCTCGGCTTCCTTCGGGTTCACGGCGACCCAGCAGAAGTGACGGATGCCGTACTGGGCCGCACGGGTCGGCTCGAACTCCGAGATCTGCCGGAAGTAGTCGATGAACGTTTCCGGATAGAGGCGATCGAAGCCGGCCCAGAAGGCGGGTTCCGCCACGGCCACGACGCCGCTCATCGCCATCCGCTCATAATCCTGGGCGGTGCGGGCGATGGCGTGGTAATGAGGCTGGATGATCTGCATGAGTGTGCTCCGGCGGGATCCGCGGCGTCAGACCCTGGCAAAGAGTTCGAGGAGTGTGACGGTCCGCTCCTTCCCGGCCTGGTCATCGCCCAGGGTGGTGATCGCCTGCCTGAGCACCGCGAGTTTCGTGGCGGCCGCGGGCCCCGGGCCGCGACCCTCCCGGTCGACCGCTGCGTCGTGGCGGTCCAGGAGGGCGGCGATCTCGAGGAGTTGGTGGCGGGCTTCCAAGTAATAGGCCTCGACGACCTGATCTGGTGACAGCATGGGAATACCGGGAGGGCGGGGGGCGGCCGGGGTGGGACAGCCGGCGGATCTCCGTTACATAATAGCCTCGCAGCCGGGCCGCCACGGGTCGGCCACCGTCGTTTTCGGCCGCCACCAGCAGCGGTTCCGAACCATCACTCCGTCCCTCAGCCCCGCCCACGCACCATGATTCTCGTCACCGGCGGCGCCGGCTTCATCGGCTCCAACTTCGTGATCGACTGGCTCGCCACCTCGGGCGAGCCGGTCGTGAACCTCGACAAGCTCACCTACGCCGGCAACGTCCGGAACCTCGACTGCCTGTCGGGAGACCCGCGGCACACGTTCGTCCGCGGCGACATCGCCGACCGCAGCCTCGTCGAGAAACTCCTGTCCGAGCACAGGGTGCGGGCCGTCGTCCACTTCGCCGCCGAGAGCCACGTCGACCGTTCGATCCACGGCCCCGGCGACTTCGTCGATACGAACATCGTGGGCACGTTTCGGCTCCTGGAGGCGACCCGGGCGTACTGGTCGGCGCTGCCGCCGGCCGAGAAGGAGGCATTCCGGTTCCTCCACGTCTCCACCGACGAGGTCTTCGGCACGCTCTCCGCATCTGATCCTCCGTTCGCGGAGACCAATCAGTACCGGCCCAACAGCCCCTACGCGGCCAGCAAGGCGGCGAGCGACCACCTCGTTCGCGGCCATCATCACACCTACGGACTGCCGGTCCTCACCACCAACTGCTCCAACAACTACGGTCCCTGGCAGTTTCCCGAGAAGCTCATCCCGCTGATCATCGCCAACGCCCTCGCCGGAAAGCCGCTGCCGATCTACGGCGACGGCATGCAGGTCCGCGACTGGCTCTACGTCGGCGACCACTGCTCCGCGATCCGCCGCGTGCTCGAGGCCGGCAGGCTCGGCGAGGTCTACTGCATCGGCGGCTCGAGCGAGAAGCCGAACATCGAGGTGGTGAAGACGCTCTGCGCGATCCTCGACAAGGAACGTCCCCGGCCCGACGGCTCACCCTACGCGTCGCTCATCACCTACGTGAAGGATCGCCCCGGCCACGACCGCCGCTACGCGATCGACGCCCGAAAGATCTCGGCCGAACTCAGCTGGAAACCGGCGGAAACGTTCGAAACCGGACTGCGGAAGACGGTCCGCTGGTATCTCGACCACCAGGACTGGGTGGCCGACGTGACCAGCGGGGGCTATCGCGACTGGATCGCGAAGCACTACGGCTGACCCGGAACCGACGTTCATGAAAATCGTGCTCGTCGGCAAGGGAGGGCAGGTGGGCCGCGAACTCGTCGGCTCCCTGTCGGCGATCGGCGAACTGGCGTCGTTCGACCGGGCCGGTGCCGACCTCGAACGGCCCGACGAACTCTCGGCGCTTCTCCGCCGCGAGCGGCCCGACGTGATCGTCAACGCCGCCGCCTACACCGCGGTGGACAAGGCCGAGAGCGAGCCGGACCGTGCCCGGCTCATCAACGCAACCGCCGTTGAAACCATGGCCCACACGGCGGCTGATCTTAACGCCGCGCTCGTGCACTATTCGACCGACTACGTGTTCGACGGCACGAAGGCGGGCCGCTACATCGAGACCGACGAGCCACGCCCGCTCTCGGTGTACGGCGCGACGAAACTCGACGGCGAGCGGGCCGTGGCGGCGTCGGGCTGCCGCCACTGGGTCTTCCGCACCACGTGGGTCTACGCCGCCCACGGCCACAACTTCGTCCGCACCATGCTCCGGCTCGGTCGCGAGCGTGACGAACTCCGCGTGGTCGACGACCAGTTCGGTGTACCGACGGCGGCGCGGCTGATCGCCGAGGTGACGGCGGCCTGCATTGGCCGGCTCGCGGCCGGTTCTCCCCCCGCCTCGGGCGTCTACCATCTTGCTCCGCACGGCGAGACGACCTGGTGCCGGTTTGCCCGCACGATCCTCGCGGCGGCACGGGAGCGGGGCGTGCCGCTCCGCTGTCCCCCCGAAAACGTGGTCGGAATCGGCACGGCCGACTATCCGCTCCCCGCCCGGCGGCCGGCCAACTCGCGGCTCGACACGACGAAGCTCGAAACTGCCCTCAACATCCGGCTGCCGGAGTGGCAGGATGATGTGCCGGCCGTCGTCGCCGCCCTCGTCGCCAGCCCCTCCTCCTGATCACCGGATCGCTCCGCATGCAGACACGCAAAGGCATCATCCTCGCCGGCGGTGCCGGCTCCCGGCTCCACCCGGTCACGCTCGCCGTTTCGAAGCAGCTGATGCCGGTCTACGACAAGCCGATGATCTACTACCCGCTGAGCGTGCTGCTGCTCGCGGGCATCCGTGAGATCCTGGTGATCTCCACGCCGCAGGACACGCCGAGGTTTCGGGAGTTGCTCGGCGACGGCGCCGGCTGGGGCATCGATATCCGCTATGCCGTCCAGCCGAAGCCGGATGGGCTCGCCCAGGCCTTCATCATCGGGGCCGACTTCGTGGGCGACGGTCCGTCGGTGCTCGTGCTCGGCGACAACATCTTCTACGGCCACGGCCTGAGCGAGCGGCTCAAGACGGCCAGCCGGCAGGCGACGGGCGCCACCGTCTTCGCCTATCCCGTCGCCGACCCGGAACGGTACGGCGTCGTGGAGTTCGATCCCAGTGGCCGCGCCCGCTCGATCGAGGAGAAGCCGAAGGAACCCAAGAGCCGCTACGCCGTCACGGGTCTCTACTTCTACGACCCCCAGGTGGTCGAGATCGCCAGGACGATGAAGCCGAGCGCCCGCGGCGAACTCGAGATCACCGACGTCAACCGCGTCTACCTCGAGCGGAAGCAGCTCGACGTGCAGGTGATGGGCCGCGGCGATGCCTGGCTCGACACCGGCACGCACGACAGCCTGCTGGAGGCGGGGCAGTTCATCCAGTCGCTCGAGAAGCGGCAGGGACTCAAGATC
Source organism: Planctomycetota bacterium (assembly GCA_018970605.1). Lineage (GTDB taxonomy): Bacteria > Planctomycetota > Planctomycetia > Pirellulales > UBA1268 > QWPN01. The sequence goes on from JAGWWA010000040.1 coordinate 10,879, forward strand.
TGCTGCCCCGAGGAGATCGCCTGGCGGAACGGCTGGATCGACGACGCCCAGCTCGAACGGCTCGCCGCCCCGCTCGCAAAGAGCGGCTACGGCCGCTACCTCCTCGAACTCAAGAACGAGGAGGGCCGATGAACGTCACCACGACCGCCATTCCCGGTGTGATCGTTCTCGAGCCGAGGATCTTCGAGGATGCCCGGGGCCACTTCTTCGAGAGTTTCAATCACGCCGCCTTCGAGAGGATCCTCGGCGGTCCGGTGTCGTTCGTGCAGGACAACCAGAGCTTGAGCCGCGCGGGAGTGCTCCGCGGCCTCCACTATCAGGTCGATCGCCCTCAGGGAAAGCTGGTCCGAGCCGTCCGCGGCTCGATCTGGGACGTCGCCGTCGACATCCGCCCTGAGTCGCCGGCGTTCGGCACGTGGGTGGCCTGCGAGATCTCCGCCGAGAACCGCCGGCAGCTCTGGGTGCCGGCCGGGCTCGCCCACGGCTTTGTCGTGCTCTCGGAATCGGCCGAGGTGCTCTACAAGACGACCGACTACTACTCGCCACCGGGCGAGCGGTGCATCGTCTGGAACGATCCGGAACTGGCGATCGAGTGGCCGCTCACGGCCGAACCGGTGGTGTCGGCGAAGGACCAGCAGGGGATGTCGTTCGCCGAGGCCGTGCCCCGAATCCAAGCCTGATGTGCATCCAGGCCTGATGCGCATCCAGGCCTGACACGCAGGCGGCGCGGCCTGTCGTGCCATACGGCTCAGACGTGATCCTCGCACCCGCCCCCATCGCTTACGCGATTGGGCTTCCTGATCCGGGAAGCGTAACCGCGTGAGCGGTACGGCGGAATCTCGCTTGGGACGAGACGGGGGAGGATGCACACGGATCACGTGCGACGCGTGTCAGAGCTGCGTGGGGTTGGGTGCGTCGCCGTAGACCGCCTTTGGGTCGAAGGCTTTTTCCTGCTCCAGGAACTCCAGCGCCGTGCCCGCGACCCGTTCGGCACCGACCGGCACCTTCCGGTAGAAGCACGACCGGTAGCCCACGTGGCAGCTCGCCCCGCCCGCGATCGCGACGCGGAGCCAGACGCAGTCCTGATCGTCGTCGATTCGCATCTCGACCACTTTCTGGACGAGGCCGCTGGTGGCTCCCTTGTGCCAGAGTTGCTGGCGGCTCCGACTCCAGTAGTGGGCCTCGCCGGTCTCGATGGTCTTCGTGAGCGCCTCGCGGTTCATGACCGCCACCATCAGCACCTCGCCCGAGGCATAGTCGGTGGTCACGCAGGGAATCAGGCCTGCGGCATCGAACTTGGGAGCCAGGTCGCGGCCCTCCTCGACCTGCTCAACGGTCACCCTCTTTCCGAACAGGTTCTCATTCTCCGACGGACTCGACACGACACGGCTCCTCGCGAAAGGTATGGCTCGACTGCTACTATACACCCTGCTTTCCGGCGGTTTTCGCCTGCGGGCGGAGGCGGTCGAACGCGGTCCATTCGCCCCGGAGCCTCGCCATGACGCTGCTGGTCCTTCGCCCTCTCGCCCTCCTCGCAACGACCACCCTGCTCGCGGCGGCGACGGCGTTCGCCACCGACTGGCCGACGTTCCGCGGCGTGGGCCGGACTGCCGTGGCGCCGGACAGCAATCTGCTCGAGTCATGGCCCGCCGACGGCCCGCCGCTCATCTGGACGACGAAGGGCGCCGGCCGCGGCTATGCCAGCCTCGCGATCGTCGGCGACCGGATCTACACGCTCGGCGACGGACTCTCGACCGCAGCCGACGCCGACGAGTATCTCTCGTGCTTCAATCGGGCCGACGGCCGACAGCTCTGGAAGACGAGAACCGGCGAGCCCTGGAACGACGGCAAGGAATCCTGGCAGAGTTCCCGCAGCACGCCCACGGTCGATGGCGACATGGTCTACGTGATCACGCCGTACGGCACGCTCGTGGCCTGCAAGGCGGCCGACGGCGGCGAGGTGTTTCGCGTCGATCTGAAGGAACGATTCGGCGGCAAGAAGGGCGACGCCTGGGGATACAGCGAGTCGGTCCTCATCGACGGCGACCGCTTGGTCTGCACACCGGGCGGCGAGAAGGCGGCCGTGGTGGCACTCGACAAGAAGACCGGCGGCGACATCTGGACCTGCCCAATGGGCGACCTCCGCGGCGCCGGCCACTCGTCGATCGTGATCTCGGAGGTGAAGGGGCGAAGGATCTACGTGCAGACCACCGCAAGCGGCCCGATCGGCGTGGATGCCGCCACGGGCGCGCTCCTCTGGAGGTATCCGATCGACCAGACCGTGGCCGTGATCCCCACGCCCATCGTCCGCGACGACCTCGTGTTCTTTTCGGCAGGCTACCGGCGGGGCGGGGCACTGCTCCGCCAGGTACCGCAGGCCGACGGGGGCGTGACGATCGAGGAGATCTACGGCCTCAACACCGAACTCGCCAACAAGCACGGCGGGATCGTGCTCGTCGGCGACCACCTCTACGGCGACTCCGACGACAAGGGGATCCCGTTCTGTGCCGAGCTGATGACGGGCAAGATCCTCTGGAAGCAGCGGGGCAGCGGCAAGAACTCGGCCACCGTGATGGCGGCCGACGGCCACGTCTACATTCGCTATTCCGACGGCACGGTATCGCTGGTGAAAGCCGACCCGGCAGAGTACCGCGAAGTGGGCAGCTTCGCGGTGCCCGGCAGCGGCGACCGGCCGAGCTGGGCGCACATGGTGATCCTCGACGGCCTGCTCTACCTTCGCGAAGGCGATGCGATCCTCTGCTACGACCTGCGGGCACCGTAGCGCCGCCGGCACCACAGCCGCCGGCCGCCCGCACGCTGTGCGGACGACCGGCGACCATGACGCGGTTGCTCGTTCACTCAGTCGTTGCAGTCGGCGACACTGCGGTAGATGAGCCCGCCAACGATGCCGCCGACGATCGGCGCCACCCAGAAGAGCCAGAGTTGCTGAATCGCCCAGCCGCCGACGAACACGGCGGTGGCGGTGCTGCGGGCTGGGTTCACGCTCGTGTTGGTCACCGGGATGCTCACCAGGTGGATCAGCGTCAGGCAGAGGCCGATCGCGATCGGGGCGATCATGCTGCCGGCCCGCTTGTCGGTGGCCCCGTGGATCACGAACAGAAACACCGCCGTCAGCACCGCTTCGATGATGAAGGCACTCTGCCAGCCGTAGCCGGTCGCGCCGGGCACCGCCGACGGCGAGTGGTCGCCGTAGCCGTTGCTGGCGAAGCCGCTGGCCACGGCATCGAATCCGGGCAGGCCGCTGGCCACGAGATAGAGGATGCCGGCGCCGGCGATGCCGCCGACGACCTGCGCGATCCAGTAGGGAATCATGTCCTTGGCCGGAAACCTCCCGCTGGCCACGAGGCCCGCGGTGACCGCCGGATTGAGGTGACAGCCCGAGATGTGGCCGATCGCCGTCGCCATGGAGAGCACGGTGAGGCCGAAGGCGAGTGAGACGCCGACGAAGCCGATGCCAAGGTCCGGATACGCGGCGGCCAGCACCGCGCTGCCGCAGCCGCCGAGCACGAGCCAGAACGTGCCGATCGCCTCGGCGAGAAGTTTGCCGGTCATGAAAATCATCTCCAGAAGGATGCGCGGAAAGTCCCGCCCGCCTCCGGCGGCCGACTCCCCGGCTGGGCAACACGCTAGGGGGCGTCGGCCGCGGTGGTCAACGGCAATCGCGGCCCGGATGCGAGGCGCGGCCGACCGTCAGCGGAGCAGGGCCAGTAGCCGCGGCCCGAAGATCACCAGGCCGACCACGATCGCCGCCCCGACGGCGACGAGGACGGCGGCGCTCGCCGTATCGAGGGCATCCTTGACCCGCTGATCGGGCCCCGAGTCGAGCGCCCGGGCGAGCGACTCAACCGACGTGTTGAACACCTCGGCTGCGATCACGCCGCCGATCGAGAGGGCGACGAGGCACCATTCCACGGGGCTGATTCCCAGCCACGCGGCCAGCGCGACCGCCGCCGCCGCGACCGGCAGGTGGGCTGCGAAGCTCCACTCGGTCGAGACCGCGTGGAAGAGTCCGCGGAAGGCGTCGCCGAACTTCCCAAGCCACGATCGCTTCGGTGGCTTCCACTCCGACGTCGCCACCGTCACCCGACCTTCACGTAGGGGTCGCCCTTCTTCCAGTTGCACGGGCACAGTTCGTCGCTCTGCAGCGCGTCGAGCACGCGAATCACTTCGGCGACATTGCGGCCGACGCGGCCTTGATTGACGTCCACCCACTGGATCACGCCGTGCGGATCCACGATGAACGTCGCGCGGAGGCAGTAGCCCTCCGTCTTCTCGAGGATGCCGAGTTCCGGGGCGAGCTTCTGGGCGGCAATCAGCGGATAGCCGAGGTTCGTGAGGTCGGCATGAGCCCGCCGCCAGGCGAGGTGCGACCACTCGTTGTCGGTGCTCCCGCCGACCACCATCGTGTCGCGGTCTGCGAACGCCTTGAGCTGCTTGTTGAACTCGGCGAGTTCGGTCGGGCAGACGAACGTGAAGTCCTTGGGGTAGAAAAAGTAGACCACCCACTTGCCTGCATAGTCGGCGTTGGTGAGCACCTTCATGTCGTCCTTGCCGGTGCCCACGCAGGCTTGGCAGGAGAACTGCGGAAACGTGTCGCCAACGGTCAGCATGCCTGGAATCTCCACGAAAGCGGTGCGGGACGGATCGCGGCCTCGGGCGGAGTGTACGGAGGGGCCGATGCCCCTTCAACATGGATTGCTCGATCCATCCGCCCGAGCCGTCATACTGGCTTCATCCTAGGGCCCCGATGACCGACGACCAGCACGACCACAGCCGCCGCGCGATTCCTCGCATCTGCCACGATCCGGTGTCGGGGCGACCGGTGTTCGTGGCGCCCCAGCGCGGGGGCAAGCCCGACGACCGTGCGCTCGCCGCGCGTCTCGGCAGCTCGGGCGATCCGCGGGAATGGTGCCCCTTCTGCGCGGGCAACGAGTCGCGCACGCCTCCCGACCTGGCCCGGGCCCCGGCCGATCCGACGGCGCCGTGGCGTGCGCGGATCGTGCCCAACACCTTCCCGATCACGGTGCCGCTCCCGCGTCAGCGAGGCGCCGAAGAGCCCCGGGAGGCGGGAGGCATCCACGACGTCGTGATCGAGTCGCCGCGACACGACCGCTCGATCCTCGACATCGATGCCGACGCGTGGCACGACGTCTGGTCGCTGTGCCGGCAGCGGCTCGCCGTGGCGGCCAGCATCGACGCGCTCGGCTGGGCGACGGTGTTCAAAAACTCCGGCTCGAAGGCGGGCGCCTCGCTCGAGCACATCCACAGCCAGATCGTCGGCCTGGACGTCGTGCCACCCGCGATCGATGCCGAGTTGATCGCCGTGCGTCGCGACGCGACGACCTTCCCGCGGCTGCTCGAGTCGGCCCGGCGCGGCGGCCGCATCGTCGCCGAGCGGAGCGATCTGGTGGCACTCGTGCCGCCGGCGCCACGGCAGCCGTACGAAACGTGGATCGTGACCACGTGCCCGGAGCCGTACTTCCACACCACGTCTGCGGCGCGGGTCGCAGCGGTCGCGGAACTGACCCGCGACATGGTCGGCAGACTGGAGCGGCTCGCCCCCGGCTGCCACTACAACTGGTGGCTCCACCAGGCGCCGTTTCAGCGGTCGCTGAGCGACGACTGGGTTGCCGCCTCCTGGCACTGGCACGTCGAGATCGTGCCCCGACTCTCGGAGTTTGCGGGCTTCGAGATCGGCACGGGCTGCCACATCACCACCCGCTCGGCCGAGGAGTCTGCCCGGATGCTTCGTGACGCGGGGTGCTAGCCGGCCGCGAGAGCCGCCCAGTCGATGCCGGGGGGCATCCGCTTGGCACCATGGTCGAGGATCGCAATCGGCAAGCCCGTGCGGCGGGTGATCTCGGCGGCGGCCTCGCGGGCGATCGTCCGAGACGCGGTCGGCCCCACGTCGTCGCCGGGTGGAGTCGTGTGGGAGAGCACGACCGCAGCCACCCGCAGTCCTTCGGCACGCGCCGCACAGATCGCCGCCAGCGACCTGCCGATGGCCCCCAGCCGCGCGGCATCGACCAGCACCACGGGCAGGGCAAACTCCTTCGCGAGATCGACGACAAGCGTCTGGTCGCTGAGGGGTGAGAACAGGCCTCCAGCCGCCTCGACGACCACGACATCTCCCCTGGATCGACAGGCGGCGAAGCCCGATCGCAGCAGCTCCTCGTCCACCTGGCGGCCCTCTGCCCGGGCGCTCGATGCCGGAGCGATGGGGGCCGCGAATGACTGGGGGCAGACGTCCTCCGGCTTCCACCGTCGACCCGCGGCGTCCCAGAGCCTCCAGGCGTCGCTGGGTTCGTCGGCCGCGGAGGCGAAGCCGCTGGCCACGGGCTTGTAGGCAGCCACCTGGAAGCCAGCCGATCCGAGGCTTCGCAGGATCGCGGCGGCCACCCACGTCTTCCCAACGTCGGTATCGGTTCCGGCAAGAAAGATGCCCGCGGCAGCCATGGTTTTCCGATCTTGTTCGAAACAGGCGTTGATTTCGACACTGGAAGGTTTTAAACTACTGGCTGAAGTTGAGAACGATTCTCAATTTCGCTGAACGTCGTACGGCCCCGGTTGCGCACGACTCTGGTTTTGAGAGGCTCGTCCATGGTCGCGGTTTCGCTCGATGACGTTGCAGTCGGGACCACGGTTCGGGTGCGGGATGTCGCTGGCGGCGACGCAGTGGCGATCCGTCTCCTTGAGATGGGTGTCACGCCGGGCGTCGAGATCCGCCTGGTGGGCAAGGCGCCCTTTGGCGATCCCCTCGAACTCGAGCTCCGCGGCTACCGGCTCTCGATCCGCCGCCAGGAGGCGGCGCGGGTGGCGATCGGCGACCGCTGACGCCTGGAAACCAATGACGTGACGCCGGGCCCCCTCACCGTCGCCCTGCTCGGCAATCCGAACGTCGGCAAGAGCACCCTCTTCACGGCCCTGGCCGGCATTCCGACAAGGGTCGGCAACTACCCCGGCGTGACCGTCGAGGAGAAGGTCGGTCGGTTCACCCATCGTGGGCGGGCCATCGATCTGGTCGATCTCCCCGGCACCTACAGTCTCGCGCCGCAGAGCCCCGACGAACGCGTGGCGGTTGACGTGCTCCACGGTCGCATGCCGGGCGTGCCGCGTCCCGACTGCATCCTCGTCGTGGCCGACGCGACCAACCTGCCGCGAAACATGTTTCTGGCCACACAGGCGCTGGAGGTCGGCGTGCCGGTGGTGGTGGCGCTGGCATTGGCCGACGTCGCCGACCGCAAGGGAATCAGGATCGACGTCACCGAACTCTCGCGACGGCTCGGCTGCCCGGTCGTTCGAGTCGCCCCACCGACCGGCGAAGGCGTTGCGGCGATCCGTGACAGCGTGGTGGAGGCGGCCGTCGGACCTCCGCCGCAGCCCCTGCGGCTTGCCGCCCAGGAGTTTGGCACAGCCGCACGGCCGGCCGCCGCCGCCGAGGCGATCGCCCGCTACGCCGCGATCGAGCGTCTGCTCGAGGGCGTGGTCGGCGGAAGCGACACCACGCCGCTGATGGAGGATCGGATCGATGCCATCCTCACCCACCGGTTCTGGGGCACGCTCATCTTCGCCGGCGTGATGCTCGCGATGTTCGCTTCGATCTTCTGGCTCGCGCCGCCGCTGATGGACCTGATCTCGGCGGGCATGGATCGCCTGTCGGCCTTCGTGGCCGGCGTGCTGCCCGAGGGTGCGATCCGGTCGCTCATCGTCGACGGCATTCTCGCCGGCGTGTCGGGGACGGTCGTGTTCGTGCCGCAGATCGCCCTGCTCTTCCTGTTCGTCGCGATCCTGGAAGGCTGCGGCTACCTGGCCCGCGCGGCCTATCTCATGGACCGGCTGCTGGTGGGCGTGGGGCTGAGCGGCAAGTCGTTCATCCCGCTCTTGTCGAGCTTCGCCTGTGCGATTCCCGGCATCATGGCGGCCCGCACGATCGAAAACCGCCGCGACCGGCTGCTGACGATCCTCGTCGCCCCGCTGATGAGCTGCTCGGCACGGCTGCCGGTCTATCTGCTGCTCTGCGGCGCCTTTGTGCCCGACCGCGCGGCGGGGCTGCCCTGGCTGCCCCTGAAGGCCGCGGTCCTCGCTGGCCTCTACGCCCTGGGTGTCGTGGTCGCCGCCGTCGTGGCCTGGGTGCTCTCGCGAACGGTGTTCCACGGCCCGCCGCAGCCGTTCGTGATGGAGCTTCCCGGCTGGCGGTGGCCGCGGCCGGCCGTCGTGCTCGAGCGGGCCCGGGAGGCCGCCTGGTCGTTCCTGCAAAACGCCGGCACGCTCATCGTGGCCCTGAGCATCGTGCTCTGGGCGCTGATGACCTACCCGCGGAACGAGCAGGCGGTCGACACCGACATCGCCGCCCTCCGGCAGTCGATCGATGAGCGCATCAAGGCGGCTGATGACAACGATCCCGATCGCGCCGAGCTCGTGACACAACTCGAAGCCCTCGACACTGCCGATGGCCTGGCGGCGGCCCGGCAGGGCGCGGCACAGCGATACAGCGTTCTCGGTCGCGCAGGCCGGCTCGTAGAGCCCCTCGTCAAGCCGCTGGGCTGGGACTGGCGGATCGGGTGCGCGGCCCTGGCGAGCTTCCCGGCCCGCGAGGTGGTGCTCGGCACGCTCGGCGTGATCTACAACCTCGGCGACGTCGATCCCGGGGAGGCCGAGGGGGCCACGGCGCTCGAGCGTCGGCTCAAGGCGGCCCGCTGGGACGGCACGAACCGGCCGGTGTTCACGCTGCCCGTCGCCCTCTCGATCATGGTGTTTTTCGCGCTGTGTGCGCAGTGTGCCAGCACGCTGGTGGTGATCGGCCGCGAGACGGGGTCGTGGGTCTGGCCCGTGGTGACGTTTGCCTACATGACGGCCCTGGCCTGGCTGGGGGCGTTCGCCATCTACCGGATCGGCCTCGCACTCGGCTGGTGAGATGCAAGACGCCGTCGCCATCGCCGTCGCCGTCGCCGCGGGGTTCTGGCTCGTCCGCACGCTCTGGCGTCAGATGCTCGCGCCGTCCTGTGCGAAGGCGGCAAACCCGGCCGGCGCCGACGGCTTCATCTCGCTCGGCGATCTCTCGGCCAGCGCAAAAAAACCGGGGCGTCCCGAAGAACACCCCGGCTCATGAACTTGTCTCTTCCATCCGGCTCGAGCCCAGCGGTCGCCCGATGCCACGCCGTCCGGAGGACGGCGGCGGGCGACCCAAGGCTGCCGGGGCCACGATGGCCCGGCAGCCGTGTCATCAGTACATGTCGTAGTCGCCGCCGTGACCGGCGCCGCCGGCCTTGGCCTTCTGATCCTTCGGCTTCTCGGCGATCAGCGCGTCGCTCGTGAGGAGCAGCGTGGACACGCTCGTGGCGTTCTGCAGCGCCGTCCGCGTCACCTTCGCCGGGTCGATGACACCAGCCTTCACAAGATCTTCGTACTCGTTGGTCGCGGCGTTGTAGCCGAAGTTGCCGCTCCCGCCGAGCACCTTCTCGCAGACGATCGAGCCGTCCTGGCCCGCGTTGGATGAGATCATGGTCACCGGCGCCCGGGCCGCCCGCACCACGATCTGGTAGCCCACCGTCTCGTCGTCGGAGAGGCCCTTCGGCTTCACCTGCGAGCTGGCCCGCAGGAGGGCCACGCCACCGCCGGGCAGGATGCCCTCCTCGACGGCCGCGCGGGTCGCGTGGAGCGCATCTTCGACGCGGGCCTTCTTCTCCTTCATCTCGCTCTCGGTCGCGGCCCCGACGTTGATCTTGGCCACGCCGCCGGAGAGCTTCGCCAGCCGCTCCTCGAGCTTCTCGCGGTCGTAGTCGCTCGTCGCGGCCTCGATCTCGCGACGGATCTGCTCGATCCGCGCCTTGATGTCGGCCGACTTGCCGGCGCCCTCGATGATCGTGGTGTTGTCCTTGTCGACGATCACCTTCTTGGCCCGACCGAGTTCGGCGAGGCCGAGTCCCTCGAGCTTCATGCCGAGGTTCTCGAACACCGCGGTGGCTCCGGTGAGGATCGCGATGTCCTCGAGCATCGACTTGCGACGGTCGCCGTAGCCCGGGGCCTTCACCGCGCACACCTGGAAGGTGCCGCGGAGCCGGTTGATGACGAGCGTGGCCAGGGCCTCGCCGTCCACTTCCTCGGAAACGATCAGCAGCGGCTTGCCCGCGTTCACCACCGCCTCGAGCAGCGGGACGATGTCCTTGACGCTCGAGATCTTCTTCTCGAACACGAGGATGTAGCAGTCCTCGAGCACGCACTGCATCTGGGTGGGGTTGGTGACGAAGTAGGGGGAGAGGTAGCCGCGGTCGAACTGCATGCCCTCCACGAACTCGATCTCGGTCTTGAGGCTCTTCCCCTCGTCAACCGTGATCACGCCGTCCTTGCCCACCTTGTCCATGGCCTCGGCAAGCAGGTCGCCGATCTCGGCGTCGTTGTTGGCGGCGATGGCGGCCACCTGGGCCATCTCCTTCTTGCCCTTCACCGGAATCGCCATCTCCTTGAGCTTGGCGGTGATGTCGGCCACAGCCTTCTCGATGCCGGCCTTCATCTGGATCGGATTCACTCCGGCGACGACGGCCTTGAGGCCCTCGTTGAACACCGCTTCGGCGAGCACCGTGGCGGTGGTGGTGCCGTCCCCGGCGACGTCGCTCGTCTTGCTGGCGACCTCACGAACCATCCGGGCGCCCATGTTCTCGTAGACGTCCTCGAGGTCGATCTCCTTGGCGACGGTGACGCCGTCCTTGGTGACCGTCGGCGAGCCGAAGCTCTTCTGAAGGATGACGTTGCGGCCCTTGGGGCCGAGCGTCACCTTGACCGCGCGAGCGAGTTTCGCGACGCCGCGCCGCATCGCCTCACGGGCCTCTTGGTCGAATGCCATCATCTTGGCCATGGTTCTGTTCTCCTCTGGTGAAAGCTGGTCTGGTGAAAGCTTGTTTGGGTAAAAGCGGCTGAACGTTCGTGGAACGGTTGGGCAGATCGCCGGCAGCGATCAGCCGAGGATGGCGAGGATGTCGTCTTCGCGCATCAGGAGCAGTTCGTCGTCGCCGACCTTGAAGGGCTCGCCGGCATAGCTGGTGAACACCACCCGGTCGCCAGGCTTCACCTGGAGGGCATGGCGAACGCCCTTCGAATCAAGGCGGCCTTCGCCGACGCTGACCACCACGCCGCGGGCCGGCTTGTCCTTGGCGGAATCGGGCAGCAGGATGCCGCCGGAGGTCTTCTGCTCGCTCTGCTCACGCTCCACGACCACGCGGTCGCCGAGGGGGATGAGGGTGGACTTCTTCTTGGCGGGCTTCGTGGCGGTCGCGGTCATGGCTCGGGGCACCTCTCGGGGTTTCGGCTATCGGGGATTCGAACGGTACGTTGCGGCTGCCGCGGCAGTGCGGGGCCGATGCCGCTGGGCGACCGGGCGGCGAGACGCCTGCCCATTTCGACCGCCAGCGGACCGATGGTCTCTGGTAAGCAACTGGCGCGCCGGAGGCACGCACAACACACGGGCATTGAGTTTCCCCGCGTTTTTTCGCCTATTCAAGCGGTTCCTGGTGATTTCGGGACCCGTCGCCGCTGCTGCCAGAATGGCAGCACAGGGGCCGGCTTGGTCTTTGGAAGTGGTCCGCCGTCGGGCTGGTGACACCCGTGCGCCGAGTCATGACCGCAAGACTCCCGGCCGCCGGGCCATCGCATGGAAAAGCACCCTCCCACCGGCTAGGCTTCGATGACGTCCTCGCAGCAGCAGCCCCACCGGCATCCCATCAGGTCTCCTATGCCAACGCACAAGCGGATCGATGTCTCCAAGGTGGGCGACGTCACGGTCGTGAAGTTCGTCGACAGGAAAATCCTCGACGAGGCCGGCATCCAGGAACTCGGCGCCGAGTTGTTCTCACTCGTTGAGCACGACAATCGCCGCAGCATCCTCGTCAGTTTCGACAACGTCGATTTCCTGTCCAGCGCGGCCCTCGGCAAGCTGATCACGCTCGACCGCAAAGTGAAGTCCGTCCAGGGCCGGCTGAAGATGTGCAACATTCGGCCCGAGATCCTCGAGGTCTTCCAGATCACGAAGCTCAACAAGGTGTTCGATATCCGCGGCGAGGAGGCCGAGGCGATCTCGGCTTTCTAACGACGGGTTGACGTCGCGGCTCGGCCGTCGATCATCCCGTCGGACGAGTGCGAAGGTGGACACCATGTCGGACCAAACCTCCCTTGGCGTGTGGCAGCTGTCGATCGACCTGCCGAGTGAGCGCGGGTCGAATCGTCAGGTCACCGACGAGTTGCTCACGCAGCTCGGGACCCACGGCTGGCCGCCGGCCGACGTCTTCGCCGTCCATCTGGCGGTCGAGGAGGCGATCGTCAATGCGATCGTGCACGGCAACAAGCTCGATGCCTCGAAGAAGGTGCACGTCGAGTGCGAGGTATCGGCCGACCGCGTGCGGGTGGCCATCGCCGACGAGGGGCCGGGATTCGATCCCGCGAGCGTCCCGGACTGCACGGCCGATGAGCGGCTCGAGGCCCCGAGTGGCCGCGGCGTGATGCTGATGCGGTCGTTCATGACGAGCATCGAATACAACGCGGCGGGCAATGCCGTGGTGCTGGAAAAAGTCCGGGGTCCGGCCGAATCCTGACGCCCTGCGGCCACAGCCGCGGGATATCGATTCCTCCCAAAAAATACGCTACTCTCGGACAACCGATCCCCGATAGCTCAACGGTAGAGCGAGCGGCTGTTAACCGCTAGGTTGTAGGTTCGAATCCTACTCGGGGAGCTTTCTTCGCAGGGTGCCGCACCGGCTCCGCTGCCCGTCTCGATCCGTTTCGGTTCAGGAGGCACCCTCGCCGCCGGCTTCGGTCTCCCGCACGAGCCACACGCCCGGCGTCATGATCGTAAGGCCGTAAAAATGGGTGCCGAGCAGG
>JAGWWA010000041.1 GCA_018970605.1 Planctomycetota bacterium
GCGATCCACGAGCCGTCATCCTGGCTCCATTCCGCCTCACCGTGGCCGCCGTCCGAGCTGAAGACCCATGAGTGGATGCTCTTGGAGAGCGGATCCCAGCCGATCCGCTGCGTGACCTGAATCGCGGCGTCGGCTGCGGCGCCGGGCGGCGTGATCTTCATGTCGCGGAGGAGGAACGTCCGCGTCGGGTTCCAGCGGGTGCTGATCTCGATCTTCGGCCTGGCGACGGCCGGCTTGCCGGGAGCTGTGTCATCGACCACCGTCCAATCGCCCACCATCCATTCGAGCGACGCAAGCGTCTCGTCGCCCGAGGCCTCGTCGCCCCGCGCCTCGCGAAGCGCGGCGAGTTTCCAGCTGCCCTCGTGGCGAACCCAGGTCGCCGAGAAGCGGCCGTGCAGCGGCGCGGTGCGGCCCGGTGGCACGACCTCGACCATGCCGTCCTCGAGGGCGACATCGGGATCGACGAAGCGGATCTTGGTTTCGCGGATGGCGATCTGTGGCGGGCTGGTCTTGGCATCGCCCGCGGCCGCGGGTTCGAGCACCGACACGGTGTCGCGGCCCTTCATCACGTTGCCCACCGCGTCAACGATGTCACCATCAGGCGTCCAGAGGGCGGCGAGTGCCTTGCCGTCGCCCCGCTCGAGCGCGGCCTTGTAGGCCTGTCCGGCATCCTGGATCGCCTTCGTGTCGGCGGCGACGTCGGCGCGGCCGGTCGCCGGCATCATGGCGGCGATGGCGAGGGCGAAACACGCGTGCAGCAGGCTGATGACCGTGCGGGGCGAGTGGGATTCCAGGATCGGCGGCATGCAACACCGGGCGGGGGAGGGGAGCGTCGATGCTCGCGTGCCACGAGCACGCGACGCGAATCGAGTCGCGGATTTTACCACGGGGTGGTGGGTCAGGGAAAGCACGCGGGCGGATGGTCTGGTAGGGTTTTCGTCATGACCGGTCACGTTCCCCTGCTCGCCGACCTGGTCCGGCGGCCGAGCGTCAATCCGATGGGCCGCGACGTCTCCGGCCCCGAGTATCTCGAGGGCCGCGTGACGGACTTTCTGGTGCAGCGGTTCACGGCTCTCGGGCTGCCGTGGGCCCGGCAGCCCGTGTCGCCGGGACGCGACAACGTGGTGGCCCGGCTCGATGCCACCGTGCCGCGGGCCCCGGTGCTCCTCTGGGACGCCCACCAGGACACCGTTCCCGTGGAGAACATGACGATCGAACCATTCGTGCCGGTTGTCCGGGACGGGCGGATGTATGGCCGCGGCACCTGCGACGTGAAGGGGGGCATGGCGGCGATGATCGCGGCGGTCGAACGACTGCTCACCCATCCCGGCGAACGGTCCGCCACGGTCGTGTTCTCCGCCACGGTCAACGAGGAGTTCGGCTTCTCGGGCGCCAAGGCGCTCGCCCGGCTCTGGGAGCCGGCGGCCCCCGATGCCCCCGCGTCGGACGCGGCTGCCCGCAAGGTGGTGGGCCGTCGTCCCGCCCTCGCCGTCGTCGCCGAGCCGACGGGCCTCGACCTCGTGATGCAGCACAAGGGAGCGATCCGCTGGCGGATCCGCGTGCACGGCCGCGCCTGCCACAGCGCCTTCCCCGAACAGGGCAGTAATGCCATCTATCCCGCAGGTCGTGTGATCCTGGCGCTCGAGGCGCTCGCCTGCGATCTCCTGACGCGGCATGCCGACCATCCCTGCGGGCCGCCCACGCTCAACCTCGGCACGATTCGGGGCGGCGCGGGTGTGAACCTCGTGCCCGACCTCACGATCTTGGAAGTGGAGCGGCGGGTGCTGCCCGGTGAGTCGCCGGCCGAAGCGCGCGCCGAGGCGATCGCGCGGATCTCCGCCGCCTGCGGCGACGCGCGGATCGAGCACGACGATCCGTTTCTCGAAAGCGCCGGTCTCGCCGACGCTACGGCAGATCAGAAGGCGGCGGCCTGGGTCGAAAAACTCGCCGCGGTGGCCCGCACCCGCGGCGCGGCGGCGGCCCGCACGGCGGCGCGGTATGGCACCAATGCCAGCGTGTTCACGGCCGCCCGGGTGCCGAGCGTGGTGTTCGGCCCCGGCTCGATCGCCCAGGCCCACACGGCCGACGAGTGGATCGACCTCGCCCAGGTGGGCACGGCCGCCGAGATTCTCGCGGCAGTCGTCGCGGGGTGACGATGGCGAGCCTCGGCTGTCCCGCCGCGGCGAGCCAACGCGTCCCGTCTCGCAGCCGGTGACGGCGAGTCTTCTCCGGCCGATTCCGGCTGGTACAACATCGCCACCGCACACCCCGAAGCACGCAGGAGCGAAATCATGGCAGGCAGGATCAAGGTCAAGGGTCCGGTGGTCGATCTCGACGGCGACGAGATGACGCGGATCATCTGGCAGTTCATCAAGGACAAGCTGATCCTGCCCTACCTCGACCTCGAGATCCGTTACTACGACCTCTCGATCGAGAATCGCGACGCCACCGGCGACCAGGTGACGGTCGATGCCGCCAACGCGATCAAGGAGTGCGGCGTGGGCGTGAAGTGCGCCACGATCACCCCGGACGAGGCCCGGGTGAAGGAGTTCAGCCTCAAGAGCATGTGGAAGAGCCCAAACGGCACGATCCGCAACATTCTCGGGGGCGTGATCTTCCGTGAACCGATCATCATCAAGAACATTCCGCGGCTCGTGCCCGGCTGGACGAAGCCGATCGTGGTGGGCCGCCATGCCTTCGGCGACCAGTACCGCGCCACCGACGTGAAGATCCCCGGCAAGGGCACGCTCACGCTCACGTTCACGCCGGCCGACGGCTCGAAGCCGATGGAGATGAAGGTCTTCGAGTTTCCGTCGCCGGGCGTGGCGATGGCGATGTACAACCTCGACGACTCGATCCGCGATTTCGCGCGGGCGAGCTTCCGGTATGGCCTGGCCCGCAGCTATCCCGTCTATCTCTCCACGAAGAACACGATCCTCAAGGCCTACGACGGCCGGTTCAAGGACATCTTCCAGGAGGTTTTCGACGCCGAGTTCAAGGCGGAGTTTGCCGCCAAGGGGATCACCTACGAGCACCGGCTGATCGACGACATGGTGGCCAGCGCGCTCAAGTGGGAGGGCGGCTATGTCTGGGCCTGCAAAAACTACGACGGCGACGTGCAGAGCGACATCGTGGCCCAGGGCTTTGGATCGCTGGGCCTGATGACGAGCGTCTTGATGACGCCGGACGGCAAGACGGTGGAGGCCGAGGCGGCCCACGGCACCGTCACGCGGCACTACCGGCAGCACCAGCAGGGCAAGCCCACGAGCACCAACCCGATCGCCTCGATCTTCGCCTGGACGCGGGGCCTGGCCCACCGCGGCAAGCTCGACGGCACGCCGGAGGTGACCCGCTTCGCCGAGACGCTCGAGCGGGTCTGCATCGAGACGGTGGAGCAGGGGAAGATGACGAAGGATCTCGCGATCCTGATCGGGCCGAATCAGCCGCACCTCACGACGCAGGAGTTTCTGGCGGCGATCGACGCCAATCTCGTTCAGGCGATGCGGGCCTGATGACGTGAATCGCGTCGTGCCTCCGGCCGTACGGCGCCCGAAGTCGGAGGCCGGGGCTACAATCGCCCGATCCAGTCGTGAGAGGAGCCTGCCCCATGATCGTCGCTCGTGTCCGCCAGACCGTCGCCTGCCTGATCGCCACCGCCGCGGTGCTGGTGACGCCCCCAGCCTTGGCGGATCAGGAGTTCACCCCGGTCGCCGGCGGTGTCCGCTACCGGAAGATCGGCAGCTACGACAAGGCGCGGCTGGCCGAGGTGCTGAATGGCGGCCTCGATACGTTCATGGGTGGCTTCGACCCGTCGCAGGCCTCGACGATGAAGTCGTCCGACTTCAAGGCGAAGTTCGCTGCGCCGCGGAACGGGGTCACGCTCTACGAAGTGCAGTTCGATTCGGTGATTCCCGAATGGGAGAACCAGCCGACGCTGGGAAGCGGGCTGCTCGCGGTCCCCGAGGATGGAGCCAAGACGCATCCGCTTCTCAGCTACCAGCATGGCACCGTGTTTGGCCGCGACGAGGTCCCGTCCCGTCCCGACAAGTCGTATGAAACCCAGCTCGCGCTCGCCGCCTTCGCCAGCCAGGGCTACGTGGTGATCGGTGCCGACTATTTCGGTCTCGGGCCGTCGCGGGAGCCAAACTGTTTCATGGTGCCGCAGGGCACCACGCAGGCGATGCTCGACCACTATCGCGCGTCGCGGGCCGTGCTCGAGTCGCTGGGCCAGGCCACTCCGCAGTTCTTCATCTGGGGCTGGTCGCAGGGTGGCTGGAGCACCATGCAGTTTCTCCACCGGCTGGAAAGGCTCGGAATGCCGGTCACGGCGGCTGCCACGGTCAGCGCACCGGCGGACATGACGGCCGCTTTTCGCCGGCCAATCACGAACCCGCGTCCGCAGGATGCGGCGTGGATCAAGGGCTGCATCAGCAACATGCTCTGGGCTCAGGAGGAATACGCCCGGTTGCCCGGGCTCGCGGCCTCGGCGATCAAGCCGGAGCACCTCGCTGCCTCACGGAAGTTCTACGACGGTGAACTCCCCTGGCCTGCATACGACGCCGGCGTGCCCGGCGGCGTGGCGGGCCTGCTGCGACCGGAGTTCATGGCCTCGGCGACGACCGGCAGCGGCCGGTTTTGGGATCTGCTCGAGGAGGCCAACGCCTACCGCTGGACCATCAAGACGCCCTTGCGGGCCTACGGTGGTGACGCCGACGAAGCGATTCCACCGGCAGTGTCGCGGTTGGTGGCCGATGTCGGCCGGCTGCTGGGCAGCACGCAGGTGGAGTTCATCTCGGCGGGCGAGCGGGCGGACCACCGCGCCTCCTACGTGTCGGCGACGCTTCAGGTGAAGCCCTGGTTCGACAGCTTCGTAAAGCCCTGAGCGGGTTCCGGTCGCGCCACATCCAGTCAGCCAACCGATCAGCCGACGCCGAAGGCCTTCATCACTTCCAGCACGAGGATGATCGCCACGCCCATCAGGCTCTCGCCGGCGATCAGCCCGCTCGACAGCGGCACCGTGTAGGTCTCGGCGGCCTTGGGCCGGGCGCGGGCGAAGAGCCACGCGAGCAGCGCGCCGGCGAACATCGCGAACGAGTTGAAGGCCGGGATCACGCCGGCGATGCCCAGGCCCGTGGTGGAGGGGAGCCAGGGCCGCCACTTCTTCGGCCCAAGTTCCTCGAGCAGCGTGAGCACGATGCCCAGGATCGCGCCCACCGCGATCGCCTGAAGCGCACCCGCGGGCAGGGCGTCGATCCCCTCCGCGAGCAGTTCCGCCACACCAGCCCAGACCTTCGCCGATGGCGCCGGCAGGGCCTCGGACCCGAGTTTCGTGGGATCCCGCTGGACGACGAAGAGATACGCCGGCACCGACACGATCGTGCCGGCGATCACGCCGAAGAACTGCGAGATGGTCTGCTTGCGAGGATTCCCGCCCAGGAGATAGCCGCTCTTGAGGTCGGTGAGCAGATCGGCCGCGTGGGAGGCGGCACCGGACGTGATCGACGCGGTCATGAGGTTCGTCGTGATGTTCGACGGCGCGACCACGCCGTACATCAGTTGCGTGATCTTGCCCATTGCGCCGATCGGCGTGATGTCGGTCTCGCCGGTGGCCCGCGCGGCCACGATCGACAGGAAGAACGTGACGAGCACCGCGAGGATGCCCATCCACCAGGTGATGCCGAAGAGCCAGTGGCCGAGGAGCACGCAGGCGGCCCCCGACGCGAGCGTCCCGACCACGAACCAACTCGACGGCACCTCGACATGGGCCAGTGGATCGTCGTGCTCCGGGGCTGCGGTGCCCCCCACGAGCCGGCCCAGGCCGCCGAAGGCGCGGAGCACCGTCCGCCACTTGAGTGCGAAGGAGAGGAGCCCCGACGACACCATCATCGCCGTGGAAGGCCAGAGCACCCATGACACGATGCCGCGGTAACCCGGCTGGGCGATGCCCCGCTCCACGAGGATCGGGCCGATGATGCCGTAGAAGATGATCGATCCCACGAGCATCGACGCGGCAACCCGCAGGCCCATGATGGCGCCGGCCGCGACCATGATCAGCGAGCCCTCGATGCCGATCGTGTATTTCGTGAGCAGGTCGCGGGCAAACCCGCCGGGTCCAAAGGGGATCTCGCTCGGAATCGCCCAGCCGGCGATCGCCTTGATGCCGCCGACGAGATCCCGCCACACCGCGACGACGGCACCGATCGCGGCGGCCCCGAACAGCGAACGGGCCTTCACGACCGCCTCGCCCCCCTCGCTGTGCATGCTGGTGAGCGTTTCGGCGGTGGCGATGCCGGAAGGGAAGGGGAGTTGGTCGATGTTGATCAGCTGCCGCTTCAGCGGGATCGCCATGAACACGCCGAGCATCGAGAGCGCGGCGAGCCAGAGGCCGATTTCCCACCACTCGAGCAGCCTGCCGGTGGTGAGGTAAAGCGCGGGGATCGCCGATACGAGGCCGGCGCTGCTCATGTAGCCCGCGGCGCTCGCGGCGCTGCTCATCGTGTAGTTCTCGAGCGTCGAGAACGGTCGCTTTCGATACGCGGGCACGATCTGTTCGAGGAACTTGAAGACGGCGTAGGCGATGATGCAGGCGGTGATCGTGACACCGAGACCCCAGCCGGTCTTGAGGCCGACGTAGAGGTTCGACACCGACATCAGTCCGCCGATGAGCATCCCCGAGATGACGGCCCGGGGCGTGAGTTGCACGGCGTCGTCGCCCGCGTAGACGTTCTCGAGCCACCATCGTCCCGCCTCGCGGTCGTCGGCGAACGGCGGATGCTTTGCGGGCACGGGATGACTCATGGCGACTCACCGGGATGACGTGAAACGCGGTCAGGCTAACCGCGCCGCCGGCGGAGGGCGAGGTGACGGGTCGCAAGACCGCCAGCTCGCGCGTGGCGGCTCGGGGCGAACCCCGCCCCACCGCCGGACGTTCGCTGCGTCAGGAAGCCCGATCGCGTGAGCGATGGGGGGCTCCTGGCCGCGCCGCTCGGGGCTGCCCATGCCCTCTCGCCGGACGCTCGTCTCGGCCCTCCAGGCCTCGACTCGCTGCATGTCCGCTGCGCTTCGCCATCCTGGCTGCGCTTGCTCCCATAGCCCGCTCGAGGGCATGGGCAGCCCCGAGCTGTGGTCGTGCCCGTGAAAGCCGAAGGCCGTGAGGCCTCGGGCGACTCTCGCGGGGCGCCGTGCTCATCCCGGACACACCTCACCTGGGCGCACCCCACGCCTTACGGCGTTGGGCTTGGACAGGCGAATGCCCAAGGCTGCAGGGCCATGGATGGCGCTGCACGGTCGCCTGGAGGTGCGGCCGCCGGCATTCGAGCCGCACCTTGGCTGCGGCTCGGAATGCCCAAGGCTGCAGGGGCCATGGATGGCCCAGCAGCCGTACATTCAGAACACGTCGAGGTGGAAGTGGTGGCCCTGGTAGTAGCGGCGCGATTTCGGGTAGTCGTTCTGCCAGGCGCGATTGTAGACCGGTACCCGCATCTCCTGCGGATAGCGGTAGTACAGGTCGTTGGCCGACTGCATGTAGCCGTCCTGGTAGAAGTTGTGCGGATACCAGACGTACGGATAGTGGTAGAGCCGGTTCCAGTCGTGGGCGTTGTAGGAGTTGCCCCACTGGTAGCCGTAGGCCTGCGTGCCGGCCCCGACGGGCGCCTGGGCGGCAGCGTCATCGGCGGCGAGAGAAACGAGCGCGAGAGCGGCGACCGCCCCCGCGACGAGGTAGCGAAGCATCGGATTGTCCCCCTGAGAATCCAGCGTCAGGAGGAGTATCGACCGTCCCTACGACCGGTCTTCACGGAAAATCCCGCAGGGTCGCCCGGCGGGTCAGGCCCCGGGAAACCGGCCCTCGGCGAGGTCGCGATCCCATTCGTCGAGCAGCGGCCAGTGGGGGGCGCAGGTGCCGAAGTCGGCGAGTTTCAGGTAGCCCTTGAGACGGGCGATCGTGGAGGCGAGCAGCCGGTCGTCCTTCTTGAAGATCGGGCCGTGGCTCGGCAGCAGCCACTCGACGTCGCTGGCGGCGATCCGTTCGAGCGACTGGATGAACGAGGGGATGTCGCTGCCGTGGTGGGCGTCGATCGCCCCCACCGACCCGTCGCGGTAGATGTTGTCGCCCGAGAGCAGCAGGTTGTCCATCCGGAACGCGAGCTGGCTGTCGGTGTGGCCGGGCGTGAGCCAGACCTCGAGCGACCGGCCGCCCACCGCGATCGTATCGCCGTCGACGATCTGACGATCGACCTTCACCTTCGGCATCTCGAGGTGGACGTTCTGGGCGTCGATCTCGGCGAACGTCTTGATGCGATCGCCACTCTCGAGCGAGGCCACGGCCTTGGGGTGGGCGAGCACCGGCGCCTTGAGGATCGACTTGGCCTTGGCGAGCCCTTGGATGTGGTCCACGTCGGCGTGGGTGGCGACGAGCGCCGTGCACTGCGAGAGCGGGAAGTCCATCTGCCGGATCAGCTCGACGATCTCGTCGACGCTCTCTTCATAGCCGATGTCGATGAGCGCCCAGTCGCGGTCGTCGTAGACGAGGTAGACGTTGCAGCCGATCCGCCAGCCCGCCTGGTAGTTCATCTCGATCACACCGGGAAAGACGGGGCGGCGTTCGAGCATGGTGGAGAGGCAGACCCCAGGGGGATGAAAGACCGGGTTTGCGGGGAAATCCCGCCGAGGACACACTTGGTTCCGCTCGTGGCTCGGCTCTCCGTCGAGCAGACCCGTCGCAGTCTAGAACGGCGAAACCGCGGCGGCAACGAACGCACCGGCCATCCGGTCGGCGTGGTGGTTCCAGAGGAGCGGAGTGCCGAGTCGAGGGAGATCATGGTGTCCAGTGGCCAGCCCGCCGCGCCGTCGTTTGCCGCCTGGGCCGGTAGCGTGGCCGAACTCTGCGACGCCGTCGATCGCCTGACGCCCGTCGCCGCGGCACTCGGCGTCGCGGATGGGTCGACCGCCGCGTGGCACGGCGCCCTCTACGGAAAGCTGCGGCCGCAGGTCTCGCGGGAGCCACTGCTGGTCGCCGCCGTCTGCGGAGGCACGAACACCGGCAAGAGCCTGATCACCAACTCGCTCGTCGGCTCCGGCATCAGCCGCTCGACGCCCGAGGCCGCCCGCACGCTTCATCCCGTCGCCAGCCTCGCCCGAGGCGTTGCGGCTCGCACCGACTTGGCGGCGCTCTTTCCGGGCTTCCGACCCGTCGCCTGGCGGGGCGAGGCCGACGCGGTCGACGCCGCTGCCGCCGACGTCCTTGTGTGGCGGGAGGATCCCGGTGGTGCGCAGCCCGAGAAACTCGTCGTCCTCGACACGCCCGACATCGACGGCACGCTTCGTGAGAACTGGCATCGGGCCGAGCTCGTTCGCAACGCCGCCGATGTGATCGTCGCCGTGCTCACGCAGCAGAAGTACAACGACGCCGCGGTCCGCGACTTCTTCGCGGCCGCTGCGGCCGCCGGCAAGACGGTGATCGTGGTCTTCAACATGGTGGACTGGCCGCGGCAGCGGGAGCGGATCGCCGGCTGGCTGGCCACGTTCGCCACCGAGACGGGCGTGGCGGCGGCGGCGGTCTATGCCGGACCGCACGACTTCGATGCCGCCGAGGCGGGCAGGATCGCGCTGATCCCGCTTCCCGAACTGACACCTGGCGGTGCCGAGGTGTCACTGGCAGAGCGGCTCGCGACCTGTGACTTCGATCGCATCAAGCGTCAGGCCATGGCCGGTGCGATGCGGGTGGTGGCCGATCCGACGCAGGGTCTGGCAGCCTGGCTCGACGCCATCGACCGGTCTGCGGCCGGCTGGCGAGACGCGCAGCGGCTCTTGGAACGCGAGGGCCGCGTGCAGGTGGAACTGCCGGCGCCGCCCCGGGAGATCGTCTGGGACGAGGTCTGGACGTGGCTCGAGCCGCGGCGATCGGCGATCGATCTCGTGGTCAGCGGCGGCTATCGTACCGTCGGCCAGGGGATGTCGTGGGCCGCCCGCCGGCTCGGGATCGGCCGCACGGCCGCGGAACGGAAGGAAGACTTCGCCGCCACCGAACTCGAGGCGCTGAAGCGGGCACTCGCCGACTTCATCGACCGGCTCGACGACGCCTGTCGCCGCGACGAGCGGCTCGGGCGGCTGCTCGGACCGCGGCTCGCGACGGCCGACCGGCAGGCCTGGTACGCCGACCTCGAGCGACGGCACGAGGCGTTGCCGTTGGTCTCGGACGACTACCGCACCTTCGTGCGGACGGAACTCGATCGGTTCGCCGCCGCGAATCCCGGCATGGTGAAGGCGGTGCTCACCGGGCTCACCGTCGGATCGGTCGTGCGGCCGGTGATGACGCTGGCGCTGTTCAGTGCGGGGGCGGCCGCCGTCCCCGCCGCGGCGGGCGTCCTGCACCATGTGCTCGACTTCGGCGTCACGGTGGCGGCGCCGCTGGCGGGCGAAGGGGCGGTCGCGGCTGCATCGCAGGGCATTCGGCCGTTGATCGAAAGGCTGTTCGCCGGCTGGTCGGCGGAACGGGGTCGGATCCTCGCCGAAACACTCCACGACGTGGTGCTCGGCGACGGTGTCGAGGAGATCGGGAGGCTGGCGGCGTCGGGCTCGCGGCCCGAGCTCGTCCGGGCCCGGCAGTTGCTGGTCGAGTGTTCCCGGGAGTGCGGCTGACGATGGAACCAACGACCGGATCCCCGCCGCCCACGCCGGCCCCGGAGCCCGACTTCGCGGCGTTCGACCTGCTCATCGACGCACTCGGCCGCTGGGCGCCTGCCGGCCCCGCCTGGCCCCCCGCCCGCCGCGTGAAGAGCGAGTGGGAGGGAGTGGCCCCGCGGCTCGACAAGGCCCGGCTCGAACTCTCGCGGGTGCTCGTCGTGGGCGTGGTCGGCGGCACAGGCACCGGCAAGAGCACGCTCGTCAATGCCCTTGCCGGGAGCGAGGTGACCACGGCAGGCGATGTGGCCCGGCCCACCACCATCAACCCCGTCGTCGTGGCAGCCCGCGATGTGGACGTGTCGTGGCTGCCGCTCGACGCGATGCAGGCGCGACTCGTACGGAGCGACTCGCCCGCCGTCGCCAACATCGTGCTCGTTGACTGTCCTGATCCCGACACGCAGGCCGTCGTCGAGACGCCGCCCGCCGCAGCGTCGAAGCCGAGCGCCACCAACCGCAACCGCGATCTTCTCGAGGCGGTGCTGCCGGCCTGCGACGTGCTCCTGCTCGTCTCGACCGCGCAGAAGTACCGCTCGTGGATCGTGGCCCGCGAGGTCGCGGCCTTTGCGCCCGGCCGGCCGCTGCTGTTCGTGCAGACGCACGCCTCCCGCGATCCCGACATCCGCGGAGACTGGCGAATGGAACTCGAGTCGCAGGGATTCGACGTGCCGCGGATCTTTCGTATCGACGGGGTCGAGGCGGCGGCGCGTGCCGCGGCCGGACTCGAGCCCGAAGCCGGCTTCCGCGAGCTGGTGGCGGCCATCGACGGGGAACTCGCAGGCCGCGCGGCCCGGCGGGTTCGCCGGACGGGGGCCCTCGACTTGGCCGCCTGGTTCACACGCCAGGCCCGGGGCGATCTCGCCGCGAGCGGCGAGCCGGTGGCGGCGCTCGCCGCCGGCGTCGAGACGGAGCGCGGCCGGCTGGAGGCGATTCTTGCCCGCTCGATCGGCGAGACGCTCCGCGCCAACCGCTCCGCCTGGCAGCGGCTGATCGCCGACGATGTGGTGGCCCGCTGGCAAGGCGGTCCGTTCGCGAGCTTCCTGCACGTGATCGCGGCGCTGGGGTCGTTCTGGAACCGCGTGCGTCCGGGGACGGGCGTCGTCGGCAGGCTGCTTGCCGGTCAGTCGGTGTCCGGAGCCGGCGCCGCTCGGGATGGCGGCTGGAAGGCGGTCGAGGAACTCGGGCTGCCGGCCGGCGAGGTGGAGCAGTCGCGGAGCGTGCTCGCGGGGCTCGCCGCCCGGGCGGGTATCCAGGAGCCACTCGTCGGGAGGGCACGGCTCGATGATGCCGCTGCCGCGACTGCGACTGCGGCGCTCGTCGACCGCGCGGGAGCGTGGCTCTCCGCGGGCATCGATCGACTCGTGGTGGAGCGTCGCGGCCGCGTCGGTCGTCCCGCGATCCATTGGCTCTTCGAGGGGCTGTTCTCGGCGCTGCTTGTCACGGTGCTCGTGCGGGCCGGCTGGAACTTCTTCCACGGCAACCTCTGGGAGGGAAGGCCCGTCTCCGGCATCGGCTTCCTCGAGGAAGCGATCGTCTGGGTGATCCTCTGGGGGCTGCTGCTCCGGTGGCTGGTTTTCGCCCTGGTGCGGCTCGGCCTCGATCGCGACATCCAGGGGCTCGTCGGCTCCGTCGCCTCGTCGCGGCTCGTCGATCCCTTGCTGGCCGACTTCTCGTCGGCCGCGTCGGCGGTCTCGACGTGGATCGACGAGGGCACGCGGCTCGGCGCCGAGGGCGACCGCCTGGCGGCGGCATGCGGCGAGACGCCCGGCCTCGGTCGTCTGCGGAGGCCGGCGACGTGATCGGCTTCCGCCCCGCGATCGCGACGCTCGCCTGCCTCGCGGCCGTCGCTGCCTCGTGGGCGATCGCGGCCGAACTCGACGAGATTCAGTCGCGCGGGGAACTCGTCTGGGCAGCGGACCAGGAAGGGGGCGGCCCGCACGTGTTTCCCGATCCCTCCGATCCACGGCGTCTCGTCGGCTTCGAGGTGGAGTTTGCCGAACTGCTCGCCGGCGAACTCGGCGTGAAGGCCCGCTTTCAGCAGGGGCAGTGGGACCGGCTCCCGCTCCTGCTCGACCAGACGGCGGACTGCGTGATCAACGGCATCGAGCTCACGCCCGAGCGGCGGCGCGACTACGGCTGCTCGCGTCCCTACTTCGGCTACGCCCTGCAGATGGTGGGCCGCCGCGCCGCGCCGCCGGCGATGCTCGCCGACCTCGCCGAGGCCGGCCCCGCGGGGGCGTGGCGGGTGGGCGTGCTCACCGGCTCCGCGGCCGAGATCGAGATGCGGGCCCGGGCCGCCCGCGGCGAGGCGCAGGTCGAGGTGATCGGCTACGACGGCACGCTCGACTCGATGGAGCAGGTGCAGAGCGGTGTGCTCGACGCCGCCGTGCTCGACGACTGCATCGTCACCTTCTATGCCGACCGCTTCGCGGCCCTCCGGAACGTCGATCGGCCGTTCGCCGGCGGCTTGTACACCGTGCTCACGTCGCATCGCACGCCGAAGCTCGCCGCTGCGATCGACGGGGCGATCGGCCGGCTGATCGCCGACGGCCGGCTCAAGAAACTCTACGACCGCTGGGATCTCGCCGGGCGTCAGCAGATGCTCATGCTCCGCGATGCGGCCGAGATTCCCGTCGCCCGCGGCCGCACGCTGGGTGAACTCGTCCGGCAGACGCTGCCGCTGTTGCTGTCGTCGGCCGGCATGACGGTGCTCCTGTCGTGCGCCGCGTTCCCGCTGGCCGTCGCGGCCGGCCTGGCCGTGGCGGTCGGGCGGCTGCATGGCCCGGCGTGGCTCAGGCCGTTGCTGACCGGCTATGTCGAGGTGCTCCGCGGCACGCCGCTGATGCTCCAGCTCTACGCGATCTTCTTCCTGCTGCCCAAAATCGGCCTCGCCCTTCCGGCGCTCGTCGCCGCGATCATCGGCCTGGCGCTCAACTACTCCGCCTACGAATCGGAGATCTACCGGGCGGGACTCAAGGCGGTGCCGCTCGGTCAGTTCGAGGCGGCCCTGTCGCTCGGGCTCACGAAATGGCAGGCGCTGCGGCACGTGCTCGTGCCGCAGGCGGTGCGGATCGTGATGCCGCCTGTCACGAGCGACTTCATCGCCCTTTTCAAGGACACGAGCGTCTGTTCGGCGATCACGGTCATCGAGCTGACGAAGCGATACAGCGTGCTCGCCCTCTCGACAGGCCGGATCGTGGAGCTGGCGGTGGTGACGGCGGTGCTCTACCTCTGCATGAGCTGGCCGCTGGCGGTTCTCTCGCGGTGGTTCGAGTCGCGGCTCGACCGGCCGGCTGGGGGCGGGCAGTGAGGGACGCGGCGCAGGCATGATCGAGATCGACTCGTTGACGAAGCGGCGTGCGGGCAAGCCCGTGCTCGATGGCGTGAGCCTTCGTGGTGCCGAGGCCGGCGTGACGGTGCTCGTGGGCGCCTCCGGAAGCGGCAAGAGCACGCTGCTGCGGTGCATGAACGGCCTCGAGATCTTCGAGGGTGGCACCATCACGATCGCCGGTCACCGCCTCGCCGCCGGCGGTCAGTCGATCGCGGCACTCGACGACCTGCGGCGGGACGTCGGCATGGTGTTTCAGCAGTTCAACCTCTTTCCGCACCTCTCCGTGCTCGACAACGTGATGCTCGCCCCGCGGGTGGTGGCGAAGGTGCCCGTCGAGGAGGCCCGGTGTCGCGCCGTCGATCTGCTCGACCGCGTCGGTCTTTCGGCGTTCGTGGCGGCGCGGCCCGCCACGCTCTCAGGTGGCCAGCAGCAACGGGTGGCGATCGCCCGCGCCTTGGCGATGCGGCCGCGGGTGATGCTCTTCGACGAGCCGACCAGCGCCCTTGACCCCACGATGACCTCCGAGGTGCTCGACGTGATCCTGGATCTTGCGAAGGCGGGTCAGACGATGGTGGTGGTGACACACGACCACGGCTTTGCGAAGCGGGCCGCCACCTGGGTCGTGGAACTTGCCGCCGGCCGGATCGTCCGCCAGGGCACGGCGGCTGCGATGCTGGGGTGATGGTCCAGGAAGCCCAACGGCGTGAGCCGTGGGGCCTTCGCATGGCCGCGCCGCTCGGGGCTGCCGATGCCCCGTCGCCGGACGTTCGCTGCGGGCATCCTGCCCTTCGCTCACTGCACGCCGGCTGCGCTTCGCCATCCTGGCTTCGCTGGCCGCCGAGCCCGGCTCCCGGGGCATCGGCAGCCCCGAGCTCACTGGAGAGATGTGTTCAGGAAGCTGGAACCGAGGCCCGGAGGGCCGAGGCATCGCGATCGTGGCCCACCTTGGCTGGGCCATCGATTGCGTCAGCCTGCACGGGCCATGGATGGCCGTGCAGGCTTCACGAGGCCCGGAGGGCCGAGGCATCGCGATCGTGGCCCACCTTGGCTGGGCCACCGGTCGCGTCAGCCTGCACGGGCCATGGATGGCCGTGCAGGCTTCTAGACAGCAACGAAAAAACTCCGCCCGGGGGTTTCCCCCCGGGCGGAGCTCACTGGCCGAAGTCGGGCAACAGATCTCCGTTCGACCTATTGACCCTCAACTCACTTGCTGGCGACCGTCCGGACCGCCTTCGCCGTCGAGGCGGAGGCATCGGGGGTCGGCTCAGCGGCACACGGCGCACAGCCAGCGCCCGCACCGCAAGCCGGCTCCGCACCGCACGCCGGCTCGCAGCAGCCGTTGCCGGCCGAGCAGTCCGGCTCACCACCGCAGCAGCTGGTGCCGCAGCAGCTCTTGCGAGCGTGCTTGGCCTTCAGGTGGGCGATGAGATCACGGAGGACATGCTTCTTGCACCGCTTCGTGCCGCAGCACGAGGCCGCACCGCAGCTGGGCTCGCAGCAGCCAGCACCAGCGTCGCAGGCCGGCTCCGCACAGCCGTTGCCGGCTCCGCAGGCAGGCTCAGCGCAACCATTGCCAGCACCGCAAGCCGGCTCGCAGCAACCGTTCCCAGCATCGCAGCCGGGCTCGGTGCAGCTGCCGCAGCAGCTGTGCTTCCGCTTGCACTTCGCGAACAGGCCCTTCAGGCCACCGAACAGGTCGTGCTTCTTGCGGATGCCGCAGCACGAACCCGCTCCGCAGCTCGGCTCGCAGCATCCCGCACCGGCGTCGCAGGCCGGCTCGGCACAGCCGTTGCCGGCTCCGCAAGCAGGTTCCGCACAGCCGTTGCCGGCACCACAGCCGGGCTCGCAGCAGCCAGCACCGGCATCGCAGCCGGGCTCACAGCACGAAGCACAGCCCTTGCAGCCGAGCATCCGATCGAGGAGCTCGAAACCGAAAGACTGGCTACAAAAGGTGACGCCGAGAACCAGCGCACCGAGATACATCATACGCTTCATCGAGCCACATCTCCTTTGCTTATGGATCACCGGTGTGGTCGTCCCGCTCGCGACGGTGTCACCCCGAGGTTGTGATCCACTACTCTCCGCGACAGGCCTGTCGAGCCATTCCGTGACTCGAGGGATCTTCAGGTTACTGCCGCCCCCTGGTTGCCCGACGGGCACAGTGATGCCCCGGGGGACACGGGGGCTATCGGCGACCTCGATCGACGCTCTTGAACGGCGCCCAAGTTTTTTGTTCTGCCCCACTTGCCCGTAACCATCGCGGTGAGATTGCGGCGCATGCCGCCTCGGCGAGGCTTGTGGCGCGCGGCCGCAGGACCGTCAGGGCTTCACGTCCGGGTCGTGTGCGACCGGCAAGGTTTGCCACCCGGGGTGCCCGTCCGTGTGAAACTCTGCGGCCTGGGGATGGGCCGCGCGATGTGTTTGACAGGCTCTGCCCGACCCCTACACTTTGTCTCCGACTCTGGTGGCCGGCGGCGGGAATGCTCGCGCAGCCGGCAAACAGGGAACTCCGGTGCAAATCCGGGACGGCCCCGCCGCTGTGACCAGGCGACGAGGTCGGCCGCTTCTGGCCATTGCGGGGTGTGCGAACGAAGCGCACCCCCGCGAGAAGGCATGCGGCCGACGAAGTCTGGAAGTCAGAAGACCTACCAGGTGTCGTGGGTTCGTCGGACCGCGAGGGCGGGAAGGCGGACACGGTCGTTCGCGGCCGTTCGTGCATTGGATTCGTCTCCCCAGGAACGGGATGCCGTGCGCCCGCGCAGCCGCCTCCGGGTGGCGCGTGCGCCCGGACGTCGCTCATCATGGCCGCCACAGTCCACCAACCCCGCGCCGTCCGAGGCATGACGCTCATCGAGCTGCTCGTGGTGGTCGCGGTCATCGCCGTTCTCACGGCGATCCTGCTGCCGGCGGTGCAGACGGCGCGAGAGTCCACGCGGCGGATCGCCTGCCTCAACAACCTTCGCCATGTCGGCTGTGCCCTCCACGGCCACCTGCTGGCGCGGGGGGCATTTCCGGTGGGTTGCACCGAGTGGCGGTCGCCCGGCAAGTCTGGCCCCGAGCGATGCCTGGCGTGGAGCAGCCGCATCCTGCCGTGGCTCGAGGAGCAGGCCGTGGCCGACCTGATCGATCACGACAAGCCGTTCGACCACGCCGACAACGCCGCCGCCGCGGCGACGGCACTTGCCATCTTTCGCTGTCCGTCCGCCGACCGGCCCGACGCGCTGGTCGGAGGGCTCGGCCGGAGCGACTACGGCGGGGTCACGGGCGAGCGGATCACCTCTCCCAACAATCCGGAGAAGGGCGGCCTGATTCACGACCGCGGCTTCTCGCCTCGCGAGATGCCCGACGGCCTCGCCCACACCGCGCTCGTCGGTGAGTGCGCGGCCGGCACGTGGCCCGATGGGCAGTGGATCAACGGCCGCAACCTCTTCGATCAGGCCTACGCCGTGAACTGGCCGACGTGGGAGGACGAACTTCGCAGCCGTCACCCCGGCGGCGGACACGCCCTCTTCGGTGATGGATCGGTCCGCCTCCTTGGCGACTCGCTCGACACCCGCATCCTCGCCGCCGCCTGCACGCGGGCCGGTGGCGAGTCGCTCCCGGTCGCAGGGGCCACGCCATGACGCGACCAGCTCTTCGTCAGCCCGGAGGTGCCGCTACCCACAACTGAATCCCGTGTTGCCGCCATTCGCGGCGTGCGGGAATCCGTCGTCGTGCCGGGCCCATGTCCGGCGCGGGTAGTCGCTTCGCCCCTCAGGTCACTCGGAGAGTCCAGTTATGCGCCCATGCCACGTTCGGGCATTTTGCCCGTCTCGGATGTTCCGCCTCGTCGTCGCCTTCCTTGCCGCAGCCGCGTCGTGCGCCAGCGGTCGGGCCGTCGTCATCGACTTCGAAAACCTCACCGTGCCGCCGTCGGGTTACTTCAACGGCGATCCGGGCACGCTCGCGCCGGGTCAGTTCGTGGACGCGCCCTGGAGTTCTGGGGGCGCGGCGTTTGGCAACACCTTCGGCATCGACAGCTACGGGGGCTTCGATTACCCCTACTGGTTCGGTTTCGCCTACTCGAACGTGGTCAACACGACCGACCCGGCCTTCGAGAATCAGTATGCCTCCTATCCGGGCGGCGGATTCGGCTCGAGCACCTACGCCGTCGCGTATTCCGATGCGGCTGTCGTGACGCTGCCCGTGGCGACCACGGTCTCCGGCTTCCAGATCGCCAACACGACCTACGCCGGGCTGACGATGAAGAACGGGGACCAGTACGGCTTCTCCTCCCCGCTTCCCGCAGGCGGCTGGTTCTCGACCACCGCCACCGGCAGGCTCGGCGGTGCGGTCACTGGATCCGCGACCTTCTACCTGGCGGACCTCCGCGGCGGGTCGCCTCCGGGCATCCTCGCCGGCTGGTCGTGGTTCGACCTCACCTCGCTGGGCACGGTCGACCGGATCGAGTTCTCGTTCGACGGGTCCGACAAGGGGACGTTCGGGCTCAACACTCCGGCGTACTTCGCGATGGACGACTTCACGGTGGCCGCCGTGCCGGAGCCGACGTCGCTTGCGGCGACGGTGGCGACCATCGTCTGCGGACTTCGGCAGGTGCGGAGTCGCCGCCGCCATGCCTGAGGCCGAGCGAGCGCCGGAGCAGGTGGCGGCGATCGACCACAACCGCCGCGCCTGGGATCGCCTGGCTTCCGATGGCGTGCCGCTCGCGCGGCCGGCGTCCGACGAGGCGTTTGGCGACCCGCGCGGCTGGCTCGGCTCGGCGGGCACCGCCGCTCGCCCGTGGCTTCCCGCTCGGCTCGACGGGCTCGAGGTGCTCTGTCTCGCCGCCGGCGGCGGCAAGCACGGCCCCCTGTATGCGGCCGCAGGAGCTCGAGTGGTCGTGCTCGATGTCTCCGCTGCGATGCTCGCGCTCGACCGCGCGGTGGCGCGCGAGCGGCGGATCGACCTCGAGATCGTCGAGGGCTCGATGGACGACCTCTCGATGTTCGCCACCGGCCGATTCGATCTGGTGATCCATCCCGTGAGCACCTGCTACCTGCCCGATGTCTCGCCGGTCTTTCGTGAGATCGCGCGGGTCACGCGGTCGAACGGCCTCTACGTGAGCCAGCACAAGTCGCCGGCGAGCCTGCAGGCGGGGATCGTGCCCAACGACCGCGGCCGCTACGAACTGGAGCATCCGCAGCTGACCGGCAAGCCGCTGCCGCTGCTGCCGCCGTCACGGCTTCGAGAAGTGGGCACTCACGAGTACGTCCATTCCCTGGCCAGTCTGCTCGGCGGCATCTGCCGCGCGGGATTCACCATCGAAGACGTGGCCGAGCCCGACCACGCCCTGCCTTCCGCCGCGGTCGGCAGCATGGCCCACCGCGCGGCCTTCCTGCCTCCGTACCTTCGCGTTCTCGCCCGCCGCATGGCTGGAGGCGGGCCCACCGGGGCCATCCTGCTGGTAGACTGACCGCACCATGATCTGCCTCACCATTCTCCTCACGGCCAAGGACGAGGCCGACATTCCACGGCTCCGCGACCTGCTCGTGCAGGCGATGCGGAAGAGCCGTGGCGAGCCAGGCTGCCTGCGGTTCGACGTCTACCACTCCACCGCCGAGCCGCGGCGGTTCACGCTCGTGGAGCATTGGGCCGACCAGGCGGCGATCGACGCCCACCGGCTCGCCGAGGCCTACACCACGATCTACAAGCCGCAGGTGATGCCGCTCGTCGACCGCGAGGGGCATCCGAGCACGCTGTTGGATTGAAGGCGGTGCGATGATCCTCCTGATCGACAACTACGACTCGTTCACGTGGAACCTCGTCCAGCGGATCGGCGAGATCGCGCCCGGCACGGCCGTCGAGGTGCATCGCAACGACACGATCACACCCGCGGAGATCGCCGCGAAGGCCCCGAGTCATCTGGTGATCTCGCCCGGGCCCTGTACGCCCGACGAGGCGGGGATCTCGTGCGACGTGGTCCGGCGGTTCGCCGGGCGGATGCCGATCCTCGGCGTCTGCCTCGGCCACCAGTCGATCGGTCAGGTGTTTGGTGGCACGATCGTGCGGGCGAAACAGCTGATGCACGGCAAGGTCGATCGCATCGAGCACACGGGCAAGGGACTGTTCGCCGGCCTTGATTCCCCGATCGAGGCCACCCGTTACCACAGCCTCGTGATCGACCCGCCCACCCTCCCCAAGGACTTCGAGGTCGATGCCTGGGCCGCGGCGCCCGACGGCTCGCGGGAGATCATGGCGATCCGCCACAAGACGCTGCCGATCTTCGGCGTGCAGTTCCACCCCGAGAGTTTCCTGACGCCGGCCGGCTACGACCTGCTGCGGGCCTTCCTCCGGACGAACGCCGTGGCTGCATGATCGACCTTGCCGACGCGATCGGGCTGGTGGAGCAGACCGCCCGTCCGCTGCCGCCGCGTCGCCAGCGGCTCCTCGAGGCCGCGGGCAGGCGGCTTGCCGAACCAGTGATCGCCGGCGTCGATTCGCCGCCGTGGGACAGGTCGATGATGGACGGCTTCGCGGTGCGTTCCGCCGACGTCGTCGATCGGGCGGCCGATGTCGTCGAACTCGAGGTCGTCGCCGACCTCGCGGCAGGCGATGTGACCTCGCGGCCGATTCCCGCCGGCGGTTGCGCGCGGATCATGACCGGTGCGCCGATTCCGCCCGGCGCCGACGCCGTCGTGCCGGTGGAGTCGGCTGTGGACGAGACGGCGGCCGTGCACGCCGGTGGCCGCGTGCGGCTGCGCGAGCCGAGGTTTCGCCCGGGGCAGCACGTCGGCATTCGCGGCGCGGCCTTTCGGGCAGGTTCGACCGTGATTCCGGCGGGAGCGATCCTCACGCCTGCGGCCGTGGGCCTGGCTGCGGAGGCCGGCGGCACGCACGTGATGGCGACGGCACGGCCGCGGGTGGCGATCCTCTCCACCGGCAGCGAGTTGGTGCCCGTGGACGCGATGCCGACGTACGGGCAGACGCGGAACTCGAACGGCCCGATGATCGCGGCGGCGGTCGCGGCGTGCGGCGGCGAGCCCGTCTCGCTGGGCATCGCGGTCGATCGCCCCGAGGCGATCCGCGCGGCGGTGATGCAAGGGCTCGCGGCCGATGTGCTCGTGCTGTCGGGAGGCGTGTCGGCCGGCGACCTCGACCTCGTGCCGGCGATCTTCGCCGCCTGCGGCGTGGAGCGGGTGTTTCACAAGGTGCGGCTCAAGCCCGGGAAGCCGGTCTGGTTTGGCCGGCTCGACCGTGGGCCGCGACAGCCGACGGCGCTCGTCTTCGGCCTGCCCGGCAATCCGGCGAGCAGTCTCGTCTGCTTCGAACTCTTCGTGCGGCCGGCGATCGCGATCCTCGCCGGGCGGCCCCGCGACCGCTGGCATCTCCCGCGATGCCGCGGCACGCTCACGGCACCGGCGAAGGCCGCCGCGGATCGGCCCGTCTATCTGCCGTGCCGCATCACGCGGGCTGGTGCACGGCTCGATGTGATGCCGCTGCCGTGGACCGGATCGGCGGACCTGGTCGGACTCGCGGTGGCCGACGGACTTGTGGCCTTGCCGGCCGGGGCGAAGGCCGAGCCCGGCGCCGACGTCGAGGTGCTCGAGTTTGCGGGGGGCTCGATCGAGTAGGTCGTGCAGGCGACCTTCCGTGAGCGTCGCCGCGGGCTGTGTGGGGTGCGCCGCGAGGGGTTGCCCGTGCCCCGTCGCCGGACGCTCGCTGCGGGCATCCTGCCCTGCGCTCGCTCGATGCTGACTTCGCTCCGCCATCCATGGCTCCGCTCGTCAGCAACGCCGGCTCCCGGGGCACGGGCAGCCCCTCGCTCGCCATGCCACTGCATCCAGGAAGCCCCGAGCGGAAGCGAGGGGATTGACGGTTGCGAATCGCAAGGCTGTTTCGGCTGCAGCGCGTGATCCCCTCGCTGGCGCTCGGGGTTTGCTGGGAGAAACCTGCCAAGAAGCCCCGAGCGGAAGCGAGGGGATTGATGGTTGCGAATCGCGAGGCTGTTTCGGCTGCAGAGCGTGATCCCCTCGCTGGCGCTCGGGGCTTTTTGTGAGATCCGCCGTCGAGAGGCGGCAGCGCGAGCGCGGGAATGCGGGCCGGAATCGTGATCCGACGTTGACCGGGGGCTGGTTACACCTTGGCCGGCTTGATTCAGCCCGGCACGCTGCGGTGGAAGTGCACGTGCTTCCAGCCGCTTTTCGTTCGCACCCAGACCCGCGTCTCCTCGCCGCTCGACACCACCGGGCTGCCGGAGGCGTCGAGCTTCTGCACGAGCCGCACGTAGCAGACCACGGCCACGTCGTCCCCGACCATCTTCACGACCGGCGAGGCCAGCGTCGTGGTGACGTGCGAAGGCTCCTTCGCCTTTCCCGCAGCCAGATCGAAGTAGAACTTGTGAAAGGGCAGGCCCTCGACGAGTTGCCCCTTTGCCTCCGGTTCGAAGCAGGTGATGTCGTCGGCGACGAGTTCCTGATAGGTCTTCCAGTCAGCCGCGGCGACGGCGTCGAGCAGGCGGCGGGTGAGGGCGAGCACTTCCTCGGCAGGTGTGGGCATCGATGACTCCGTGTGGGGTGTCAGGCGGGGCGGGCGACGAGCCCGAGGGAAACCAGTTTGTCGAGACACTCGTCCCGCTCGCGGCAACGGGCCAGATCCTTCCACGACGGATCCTGGGCGGCAAGGAAGGCCTCGTGATTCGCCGGGAATCCACACGATCCGGCCTGGGTGACGAGCCGGCCGATCACCTCGCGGTCGAGACGCGTGAGCCGCATCGCCTCCACGCGGTAGTCGAGAAACGCCTCCCAGACGAGTGGGAAGAGCGGCTTCACGATCTCGTGGCCGATGGTCTCGGCGTAGCGGCGGATCTCCACCTGGGCGTGGGCGTCCATCCGCAGGGCGAGAAAGTGGAGCAGGTTGT
>JAGWWA010000042.1 GCA_018970605.1 Planctomycetota bacterium
GCCACGAGCACCACCATTCGCGACTATTCCGCGTTCACCGGCAGCGGCGCGAGTGTCGGCAACTTCGTCACCAGCACCTCCGCCTACTACGCCAGCGTCAGTGGCACCTCGTTCGGCGCCCAAGACAACAACAATCCCTACTACCAGTCCGCGTTTCCGGGCCCGCTCGTCAACAGCATCAATAGCGGTTCCTGGGCCAGCGTCCAGAACCAGACGCTCCTCACCGGCACGATCACCAACGGGATCGCGGGCATGGCCTGGCGCGAGTTCAAGATCGAGCGAACCGGCACCACGGTCACTTGGTCGATCGACACCACACCGATCGCACGGCTCTCCGGCACCTCCCTCGCGCTCGACGGGGCGACGTCGCTGACCTACTTCGACCCCACGAGCGGCGTGGCCAGCTCGCCAAACCTTGTCTTTGGGCTGGTCTCGAGCTACTCGGTGGAACTCGTGCCCGAGCCGACCACGCTGGGACTACTCGCCGCGGCCGCCGCGGGGGCGATGCCACTGGTCGGACGGTGGCGGCGTCGGCGACACGTCGATTGAAACCTCGGCGCGAGGGGATACCCGCGGCTCGGTTTCCATAGCGGTTTACTACTCAGGAGGCTCACCATGCGTGCCAGGTCGCTCGTGTCATTCGTGGCCGCAGGGCTGGTGGCCACCGCCCTCGTCGGCGTATCCAACGCCCAGGTGCTCTACACCGAGAACTTTGACGACGGCACCGCCGCCTCCCGGTGGACGACGTCGCAGGCCGGGGGCACGAGCCTCGCGAACTTCGCCTACGACTACTCGACCGCGGGCATCCCCACGGCCCCGGGCGGCACGGGCTCAACCGGACTGCGATTCGACACCAACACGGGCCCGACCGGAGCCATCAGCGCCATCACCGCCTTTCCCAACGGGCAGAACTTCACCGGCAATCAGACGCTGTCGTTCAATCTCTGGTTCAACGTCGTCGGCACGGCGGCAACGACGGAACACGGCGTCTTCGGCCTCAATCACACGTCGACCGCCATCCAGACGCCGACGGCGGGCAGCGGCACGATCCCGTCGGTTGGCCCCAGCCCCAACGGCTTCGACTACGCGATGAGCGGCGACGCCGGTGCGTCGCGTGATCTCCGGACGTATGCCAACGGTCTCGAGATTTACGGAACCGCGGCCGGCTACGCCCGTAACAACCTGTACGTGCAAGTCGAAGACGTCAACCCGTACATGTTCGCCTATCAGCCGTATCTCACGGGCACGGCGGCGATGCCCGCCAACCAGTGGCTGAATGTCGCCGTGACGTCGTATTCGGGCACGGCCCTGTTTCAGGTCAACGGCCAGACATGGGCCCGCACGCCGACGACCAGCGGCAGCGGCAACATCATGCTCGGCTACATGGATCTCTTCTCGTCCGTCGCGGGGACATCGATCTTCAGCGTCTACGACAACGTCCGGGTGTCGGTCGCCGGCGCGCCTGCCACGCAGTTGACCTGGACCCCCAATGGCGCGACCGCCGGCGGTGCGGGCACGTGGTCGAACCTCGGCACGCAGTGGATTGGCACGGGCACCACGCCCACGACCTGGGACTGGTCGCTCCCCGCGAAGTTTCAGGGCACGGGGGGCACCGTCACGATCGGCACGCAGGTGACGTCGGGTGCGGGACTCGAGTTCCTGACCAACGGCTACACCATCTCCAGCGGCACGCTGATCCTGGGATCGTACGATCCAGGTACGGGCGTGAGCTTCAACACCAACGCCATCGCCCAGGTCACGGTGGCTGCCGGAGCATCGGCCCGGATCGAGTCGCTGATCCGCGGCACCCGCGGCGTCACCAAACTCGGTCAAGGCACGCTCGTGCTCGCCAACGCGAACACCGTCTCCGGCACGAGCGTCGTGCAGGCCGGCACGCTCCGACTCGGCAACCAGATGGCACTGGCGCAGAGCCCGGTGAGCGTCGTGCCGGGAGGAACGCTCGAGATCGACCCCGCGCTCGGCATGATCAGCACGCGACTGATCCTCAACGGTGGCACGGTGTCCGCAGCGGGCGCCACGCTCACCGTGGACCGCGACATCGGCGTCAGGCAGTTCATCGTCAACGCCGGCAACCTCGCCGGCACGCCGGCCCTCGAGGTGACGCTGGGCGGCACGATGATCATGTCGGGTTCGGCCTTCAACGGGGTCAGCGTCGGGAGCCTCGTGGTGGACGAGTCGGCGACCGGTGGCCGGGTCGATCTCGGCTGCGGACGGATCGACGTGGCCTCAGGCGGCATCACCGCCGCCAACCTCGTCGCCGACATCCTGGCCGGCCGTGACGGCAATCCCGCCGCCGTCTGGACCGGATCGACCGGGATCACCTCGTCGGTCGCAGCGGCGGCGATGGCTGCCGGCACGTCGCCGCGGGCCGTGGGCTGGATCGACGATGGATCGGGAGCGCTGTCCGTCGCGTTTGCGGCCCAGGGCGACACCAACATCGACGGCCAGATCGACATTCTCGACGTCGCCAACTTCCTGAGCTCCGGGAAGTTCGACTCGGGCGAACTGGCCGTCTGGAGCCAGGGCGACTTCGGCTACGACGGCATGGTGGACATCCTCGACGTCGCCGACTTCCTGGGCACCGGACTGTTCGACGCCGGCAACTATCTGCCGGCTCCCGCCGGAACGGGTGCGATCGCGGCGGTTCCAGAACCGGCATCGACCGCGGCTGCCGGCATCGTGAGCCTTGCCGTGGCGTGGCGGCTGGCCCGCCGCCGGTGCGTCCTGACCGGGACGACGAGCGGGCGGTCGTGAGGCTACTCGGCGCCGCGCTGATCCCGCTCGCGATTGCCGCCTCGTCGGCGTGCGCCACGGAGCAGCTTCCATGGCTTGCGCCACCGGCCCTCTCGCCAGGGGACACCGTGGCGCTGGTCGCCCCCTGCGGCATCTGCGAGGAAGACGACGCCCGACGCTTCGCCGATTCGTTCACGGCGGCGGGCTTTCGGGTCGTCATCGAGCCCGAGATCCACGACCGCCGTCACCGCTATCTCGCCGGGACCGACGACGAGCGGGCCGCGGAGATCGACCGCGCGATCCGCGACCCCGAAATCCGCGGCATCTTCGTGCTCCGTGGCGGCTTCGGCCTGACGCGAATCCTCGACCGCATCGACTACGACGCCCTCCGCCACGACCCGAAGGTGATCGCCGGATACTCCGACGTCACGGCGCTCCACGTGGCCGTGGGCAGTCGCGCCCGCGTGATCACATTTCATGCGCCGATGGCGAGCAGCGTGAAGGCCGTGGGTGACGATCCGTCATTCGCCGAGCGGTCGTTCCGCGACACGCTCCTCACGCAAGCCGCGGCACCGCGACGCATGATCCCGATGCCCGAGGGCCAGCGGGTGACGACCGTCACCGGGGGCACGTGCACGGGGCGGCTCGTGGGGGGCAATCTCTCGCTGATCGCGGCCACGATCGGCACGCCCTACGCCATCGATGCCAAGGGCTGCGTCCTGTTTCTCGAGGACGTGAACGAACGGCCCTACCGCGTGGACCGGCTTCTCTCGCAGCTGCGGCTGGCGGGCGTGCTCGACGGCGTCGCGGGCGTGGTGATAGGCCGGTTCACCTGCGACGACTACGAGGGTGACAAGAAGGAAGCCGACGAGCGGGAGCAGCGCGAGGTGGTGCTCGAATACTGCCGGGCGCTCGGCTGCCCGGTGGTGGCCGACTTCCCCTGCGGCCACGTCCGGGACAATGTCACGCTGCCGCTCGGCGCCCTGGTGACGCTCGACGCCGACGCGGGCACGCTCGAGGTGATCGAGCCATCGTGCGCGGCACGCTAGTGCCTCCCCTCCAGGAAGCGTAACGCCGTAAGGCGTACGGCTGCCCCGCGCCAGGAAGCCCCGAGCGCCAGCGAGGGGATGGCGGTTGGCATCAGGACCACGCGTGATCGAGTCTCACGCCGGAACCCCTCGCTCCCGCTCGGGGCTTTCTGATGGGGCGTGGATGGGCGGTCCCGAGCGATCCGAATTCAGGGAATCAGCGGAGCCGAAACTCCGCGAGGATCGGCCGATGGTCCGACGCCACCGCCTCGTCGAGCACTCGCACCTCGCCGGGCTCCACCACGCCGGCGGCACGGTAGAGAATGAAGTCGATCTGCCGCGTGGGGCTGACCGCCGGAAACGTCGGCTGCGGCTCGGCGGTCGTCGATCGCCAACTCGCCAGCAGCGCGACGAGCGGCTCGCTCCCCGGCACCGCATTGAGATCGCCGCCGAGGATCGCCGGCCCGGCGCCGAAGTCGAGTGCCTCGATCGCCCGAGCCTGCTCCAGCCGCGCGGCCGGATCACGATGATGGAGGTGCGTGCCCACGATCACGAGCGACCTTCCCGCCACCGCCGTACGGACGGCAAAGGCGATGCGCGTCTCGCGGTCTGGATCGCCGGGAAGCACGTGCACGCATGGCTCCTCCAGCGGCGTGCGGGAGAGGATCGCCTGGCCATAGCGTCCTCCCTGATAGTCGATCTGCCTGCCAAACTCGGCGTGGAGGCCGGTGAGCCTCGCCAGTTCCGCGGTCTGATCGATGCGGCCCGTGCGGTCGGTGCGGTCGTCAACCTCTTGGAGCATGGCGACATCGGCCCCGCAGCCGCGGATCACGCCGGCGATCCGCTCGAGGTCCACCACGCCGTCCATGCCCCGGCCATGATGGATGTTGTAGGAGAGGACACGGAGCGTCGTTTCCGCAGCGGCCCCGCGGCCCACCACGACAGCCATGACCACCAGGAGCAGCAGCATCACGACACGGCGGCTCATGCGACGATCTTCCGAGTGAATGGCGACGCGATCACGACGTCCCGCCGGCAGCATACGCCTGGCGGGTCGGCACCGTACAATCCGCGGGTCGCCATCCCTGCGAGCCAGCCATGCCCGCCCCATCCGCCGCTGTCGCGCCGCTCGGCCCGCGGGCCAGAGTCGCCGTGCTCGCCGCCGCGTTCCTCGGCCTGCTCTTCGACGGCGTCGAACTCGGCCTGATGCCGGTGGCGTCGCTCTCGGTGTCGAAGAACCTCCTCGGCGACGCCTTCACGCCCGCCGCCGGGGGCGACTGGTTCGCCCGGTTCACGGCTGCCCTGATGCTCGGGGCGGCGATCGGCGGCATCGTTCTGGGCAACCTCGGCGATCGCATCGGCCGCTCGCGGGCGATGGGAGTGAGCATTCTCTTCTATTCGGTCTGCGCCGCCCTCGGCAGCCTCGTCACCAGCCAGGAGCAGATGCTCGCACTGCGGTTTTTCGTGGGCCTCGGCGTGGGTGGCATGTGGCCCAACGGCATCGCGCTGGTCGCCGAGAGCTGGCCGACAGCCTCGAAGGCGACCGTCTCGGGCGTGATGGCGGCGGGGCTCAACGCCGGCATCCTCCTGCTCGCGCAGCTGGCCCAGGCCTGGCCGATCACGCCCGACTCGTGGCGATGGATCTTCCGGCTTGCCGGGCTGCCTGCGGTGCTCGGCCTGCTCGTGCTCGCCGCGCTCCCCGAATCGCCCCAGTGGCTGGCGACCAGGGCAGGGGAGGGGCGACGCGGCAAGGGCGACGTCGCGCCACAGCCGAATCCACTGGCCTCGCTCTTCAGGCCGCCGCTCGTCCGCACCACGCTCGCCGCGGTGCTCGTGAGCGCGATCCCGATGGTGGGCGCCTGGTCGGCGAGCAAGTGGATGGTGCCCTGGGCCGACAGCGTGGCGGGGCCGACGCAGGCTTCCTACAAGGCCGTGACGCAGGGCTGGTGGGCGGCCGGGTCGGTGCTCGGGAGCTTCGTCGGCGCCCAGCTCGTCGGCTGGCTGGGCCGCCGCGGAAGCTACCTGCTGATCAGCGCGGCCGCCACCGCGGCCACGGCCGCGATGTTTCGGCTCACGGCGCCGCTCGAGCCCACGTTCCTACCGATCGTGTTCGTGCAGGGGTTCGTCTCCACGCTCTTCTTCGGCTGGCTCGCGGTCTACCTGCCGGCGCTGTTTCCCGTGGACGTGCGTGCCACGGGCAGCGGGCTGGCCTACAACTCGGGCCGGTTCCTCACGGCCCTCGGCGTGCTTGCCTCGGGCTGGCTGTTCGCGGCACTCGGGGGCGACTACGCCCGCGTCGGCGGACTGCTGAGCCTCGTCTATGCCGTCGGGCTCGCGGCGATCTGGCTCGCGCCCAACCGGTCGGCAGACGAAGTCTGAGGCGCGTCACACTTGATCCTCGTGCGTTTTCCACGGAACCCTCAAAGCCCGGAGCGCAAGCGACGGGAACGGCTCCGCGGATCGGCACGCGTCGTTCGCAGCCGCCACGCTTGATCCCCTCGCTCGCGCTCGGGGCTTCCTGGCGGAGTGACGCCGCCGCAGGAACGCCTCAGGATCACGTGTGACGCGTATTACCCAGTCGAACGCTGACCAACCGTGCCAGTGCAGGCATCATGATCCAGGAGTTTTGGGGCGGAGTTCTGGTTGGCAGATGCCAGGAGTGGCAGTCCGTGCGAGAGGCAGCCGCACACACCATCGACACCGATCCGACTCTTGCCACGCTCCTGCTGGGCTGGCAGTCGTCGGGCGATGAGAGCCAGCTCACGTCATTGATCGCCGCGACTCGGCCGCTCATCCGCAAACTGGCCGCGAGCACGCTTCACAAGCATGGGATCGGCGATCCTGCCGCCATGGACGACGTGGTCTCCCG
Organism: Planctomycetota bacterium; assembly: GCA_018970605.1. Lineage (GTDB taxonomy): Bacteria > Planctomycetota > Planctomycetia > Pirellulales > UBA1268 > QWPN01. The sequence continues at coordinate 6,652 of JAGWWA010000042.1, forward strand.
TGTGTTCGACCATCTGCGGCGGCTGCCTGGAATATCGCAAGGGGAACGTATTGTCACCGATTTCGCGACGCGCGCCGACGGCGGCGACAATGACGGGCTTGCCTACATCGTGTGGCTTACCCGCAACCGGACGATCGACATCGTTCGTAGTCGCCATCGTCGGCATCGCTGGGAGCGTTGCTTCTCCGCGATCACGCAGGATGCCGCACGCCGTCTGCCGTCGCACGCTGCGAATGGTGGCTTGGGGCCGGATGAGGAGACGCCGAAGGGCTACCAGCAGTTGATCGAGGTGATTCCGTTCCTGGAATCGCGGGAGCGGGCGGTGATCGAGCTGCTGCTCGATGGGAAGAGTCAGGTCGTCATCGCCCAGATACTCGACGTTTGTGAGGGCACGGTGTCGCGGCTACGAGTGAAGGCCATTGCGTCGATCCGCTCGTTACTGGCAGAGCGATTGAAAGACCCGCACCTCGAGCGCGAGCCGCACCGCCTTGGCGAGCACTATCGTTTTGGCGTCGCGGCCCGCCGACGTGTGCGGTGAGCGAGAACCGACCGGCCGTGAGGCCGCGGGCGAACCACGCTGGACGCGGCACCTGGTGGCGGCTCGCCCCACGCCTCGCACGGGGCACGCCATAGAGATTGCTGGAGTAATCGCCCACGAGCATGTAGCCGACACCCTCTTGCTCGAGGGCTTCGATCAGCCGGGCGACCGCCTGCTCGCTCGTCATTGGTCAGCGACCGGCGTGAACACGCCGCGATCCTCGCGATCGCGGAGGACCTGCAACTGCCGGCAAAACTCCGCGTCGACCTCGGCGTCAGGCAAGAGGTCGTCTCGGAGATTCGGTGTGTTTCTACGAAACCCGATCCGTCGCTTTTCGCTCTACGTTCATTCGGGATTCGTCCGGACACAAGTGTCGTGGATGTCTCGACGCAACGGCAGATTGGCACGTGGAATGGGGTGGAGCTCGTCGGCCTTGATCACGGACGCACCTCTGCACCTTGAGTTGTCCGAATCAGGCCCCGCGGTGACCGGATTGGGTGGGGGCAGCCGCCGCGTCAGTGCGATGCGGTCTTCGAAAACAGGTTCAGCACCACCACGCCCGCCACGATCAGCGACATCCCGAGCACGGCCGGCGGGTCGAGTTTCTCGCCGAAGGCCAGCCAGCCGATCAGGGCGATCAGCGTGACCCCCGCCCCCGACCAGATCGCGTAGCCCACGCCCACCGGAATCCGCTCGAGCGTGAACGAGAGGAAGAGGAAGGCCACGCCGTAGCCGGCGAGGACCATCAGGCTGGGGCCAGGCTTCGTAAACCCCGCCGACGCCTTCAGGAAACTCGTGCCGACGACCTCGGCAATGATCGCGATCGCGAGATACATCCAATGCATGCCGTCAGCCTCCTCCAGACCATGGCAGAGCCGCGATCGCGGCGCCTGTGTCTGCTAGAGTGTAGCCCGCACGCAGGCCGTGATATGCGGCCAGCCAAACCATCCCGAGAGAGTCGAATCCACGCATGAAAGACGGTGCTTCCGCGACCGGCGGCCACACGATCGACGCGATCCTCTCGGCGGCCAGCGACGAGACGCGGGCAGCGCTCCGCACGCTCGGCGAACTGGTAGGGAACGAGCCGACGACCGTCCTCTCGCCCACGCAGTTTGCCGTCCGTCATCTCGGCGTGGATCAGCTCGACATCGCAAGCACGAAGTTCACCGGCCCGAGCACGTCGCTGGCGGTGCTCGGCAACCTTCTCCGGCTGGAGATGGAGCGGCACGCCGCTCGAATCGTGGTCGGCTCCCCCGGCGACGGCCTGCCGCCGACCTGGTCGCAGCTCGACGTCGGGCCCGACGAGAAGGTGGCGGTGCCGGGGCGGCTGGTCGCGTTCTTTCCGGGAGGCACGCTGGCCGCGGAGCCGCTCTGCGTGGCCATCGACGACCGCCACTGGCAGCGGGAGTTTGCGATCCTCTCGTCGCAGACGGCCAAGGACGTGGCCGAGAAGACCCTCGAATCCTTTCGCGCCCGACTCAAGACACCGGAAAACCCGCTCCGCGGCCGGGTGCTCGAGGCCTGCGTCAACGACGGCTGCGTGCGGATCAGCGTCAGTCCTTCGATCACGAGCGAGCGGGGCGGGCTCGTCCTGCCCGACGACGTCTGGCAGGAGGTCGACGTGTTCCTCGCCTCGGCCACGAGCCGCCGTGATCTGCTCAAGTCGCTCGGCCTCGGCACCAACCGCGGGATGCTGATTGCCGGTCCGCCGGGCGTGGGCAAAACGCACCTCGTTCGCGTGATCGCCAGCGAACTCGCCGGCCGCTACACGACGATCCTCGCCGACGCCAACGCGATGCGGCACACGATCGCCGACCTCTACGCCGAGAGCGACACCTTCGGGCCGACGCTCGTGGTGCTCGACGACATCGACCTCGTGCTCGGCCACCGCGACTCCAGCGGCACCAACACCTCGCTCGCTGATTTTCTTTCAACGCTCGACGGCGTCCGCCAGCGGGACGACATCCTCACGATCGCCACCACCAACGACCCCAAGTCACTCGACCCGGCTGCGCAGCGTTCGAACCGGTTCGACATGGTGATCACGCTCCCGATGCCCGACGCCGCCAGCCGGGCGCAAATCCTCGAGCGGCACCTCGGGCCGCTCGGCCTCGACCTCGACCTCCATGCGCTCGCCGAATCACTCGAGGGCGCAACCGGCGCCGACGTGAAGGAAGTGATCCGCCGGGCGGTGCTCGAGCACGGCGACCGCTTCACGCAGGCCCAGCTCGTCGAGATCGCCGACTCGGGCCGCTGGAAGGCGACCGTCAACCGCAGAAAATACCTCTGAAGAAGAACGACACTGAAGCCACGGCCAAGGCGATCGGCACGGCGAGGCGGCACGAGCCGTCAATCGACTGGCTGCTCGCCAACCAGACGAAGGTGCCGCACTCCTTCCACGAACGTGCCGTGAAGGGGGAGCTGTAAGAGGGCTCCTGTCGGTCCAAGCCCAACGCCGTGAGGCGTGAGGTGGGATGGGTTTGGTGCGGCGTCCACGGTGGCGCGCCCGGCCCTACGGCCTTCGTTTTTTGCAATGGCGCGGTGAACCATTCGCGCTACACGTCCGTCCGAAAACCGTATCATTCCCGGTGGGCGGATGACGGTCACAGCAGGGAGCTGCAGGCTTATGGATGCCTTACGACGACTTCGCAGGCGAGCTTTTCTCCGTGGAGGCCTCGCCGCCGGCGCGGCGGTCGCGGCTCCGATGGTGATCCCGTCGTCGGCCTTGGGGCTCGATGGGGCCACGCCGCCGAGCGAGCGGGTCCGCGTGGCGGGCATCGGCATCGGCCGCCGCGGCGAATACGATCTCGGCTGCTTCCTCCAGCAGCCCGACGTGCAGTTCGTGGCGATCTGTGACGTGAAGGAAGCCCGCCGGCAGGCCGTGAAGGCGATCGCCGACAAGCACCACGGCACCGCCGAGTGCCGCACCTACCGCGACTTCCGCGAACTCCTCGATCAGCAGGACGTGGACGCGGTGCTGATCGCCACCGGGCCCAACTGGCACGGACTGATGGCGATGCTCGCCGCCAAGGCCGGCAAGGACGTCTACTGCGAGAAGCCCTGCACGAAGAACATCGCCGAGAGCCTGCTGCTCCGCGACACGATGCGACGGTGCGGGACCGTCTTTCAGGCGGGCACGCAGCGGCGGAACCTGCCGCACTTCGCCTTCGCCTGCGAACTGGCGAGGACCGGCCGGCTTGGCAGGATCACCCGCGTCTTCGCGCATCCGGCCGGCATGAAGGCCTCTTCCAGTGGTTGGCTGCCTGAGGAGCCGCTCCCCGATCCGGCGGTGGCCGACTGGGACATGTACCTCGGCCCCGCGGCCTGGAGGCCGTTCAATGCGAAGACCCTCGGCGATGGCTTCAACTTCGAAAAGGGAGGCGGGCTCGTCGGCGGCGGCGTGCTGGAGTGGGGATCCCATTGCGTTGACCTCTGTCAGTGGGCGGTGAACGACTGCCTGCCACCGTGCGACTATGCGCCGCCGGTCGACGAGCAGATCGTCTGCCGCTACGCGGGGGGCGCCGAACTCGTGTTTCGGGAGAAGGGCTGGATTCCGCTCGGGTCGTGCCCCGTCCGCTTCGAGGGAGAGACGGGCTGGGTCGAGGCCGGCGACAGCGGCAAGATCGTGCTCTCGTCGCCCGAGTTGATGGCGGGCCGCAAGGTCGAGGAGATCGGCGGCTACCCGGCGACGTTCCACGTCCGCGACTTCCTCGACTGCTGCAAGACGCGGGGCAAGCCGAAGGGCAACGCCGACGCCGCCTGCAACGCGCACATCGCCTGCCACGCCGCGAACATCGCGCTGTTTCTCGGTCGGCCCGTGAAACTCGACACCGAGTCGTGGCAGTTTGTGAATGACGAGGCGGCGAACCGGCTGCGGTCGGAGTCGCTCCGCGAACCGTGGAGGCTGTGATGCTGACGATACGCAAACGCCCGACGCGGTGGTGCGCCGTGCTGGCCTGGGTGGCCGTCGTGGGCGCAAGCATCGGACGGGCAGACGAGGCGGCGCCGCAGGTGCGGGAGCAGGAACTCGTCGCGATCCTTCGCTCGGAGACGCCCGAGGCCGACAAGGCGCTGGCCTTCAAGGGTCTTGCCGTCCACGGCTCACCGGCGTGCGTCGAGGCGGTGGCCGCTTACCTCGGCAACGAGCGGCTCGCCTCGTGGGCGCGGATCACGCTCGAGGCGATTCCCGGCGACGAGGCATCCGCGGCGCTGCGGGCGGTCGCTGGCCCCGATACGAGGCTCGCCAGCCGGCAGCTCGTGGGCGTGATCAACTCGCTGGGCGTGCGGCGCGATGCGGCCGCCGTTCCGCTCCTTGATGCGCGGCTTGATGATGATGACCCGAACGTCGCCGCCGCGGCGGCCGCCGCGCTCGGAAGAATTGGCACGGCCGATGCGGCCGCGGCGCTCTCGCGGGCCTTGGCTGCTGGCAAGCCGGATCGCGACGCCGTGGCCGAGGCCTGTGTCGTCTGCGGCGAGCGGCTGCTGGCCGCCGGCGATGCGACCGGGGCCGTGGCTCTCTTCGATGCGGTTCGGCAGGCTGACGTCTCCGAGCAACGGCAGGCGGAGGCCACGCGGGCGGCGATCCTGGCGCGGGGCAAGGACGGGATCGCACTGCTCGTGGACCTCCTGCGATCGCCCTCTCGGCGGCTCTTCAACATGGGGCTATTCACCGCCCGCGAACTGGCCACCGGACCCGACCGTGACGCCGCCCTCGCCTACGAGGTGGACCTCGCGCTTCTCAAGGCGTTGTCCGGTGCCGGCGGCACCGCGCTTGCGCCCCAGCGAAAGCCGCTGGTGATCGACCTGCTGGCCGATCGCAATGCCGGCGGAGCCGGCCGGGCCGTTCAGATGGCGATCCTGGAGGCGGCGACACAGGATGAGCCTGAACTGCGGCTTGCCGCGATCCGGGCGATCGGCCGCTGCGGTGATGCGGCGTCGGCGGACAGTCTGCTGGGCATCGCGTCGTCTGCCGACCCCTTGGTCGTCGTGGCGATTCGTGAGGCGATCGCCACCATGCCTGCCGAGGGCGTGGATGAACGAATCACGGCGCGGCTGGTCGACGCCGACCCCGCCGCGCTGCCGCTGGTGGTCGCGCTCGTCGGCGACCGACGCATCGGCACGGCCACACCGAAGATCCTGCCACTGGTCGATCACGGCGACGTGGCGGTGCGGACGGCGGCCCTGGCGGCGCTCGGCGCCGTCGTCGATCTCGGGAACATCGACGTGCTGATCACGAAGGCGGTGGCACCGCGGGACGACGCCGAAGCCGCGGCGGCGGCCACGGCCTTGAAGGAGGCGGCGGTGCGGATGCCCGACCGCGATGCCTGCGCCGCGCGGATCGCCGCGGCGGTCACCCCGGCGGGTCCCCGGGCCGGCGTGCTCGTGGAGACCCTCGCCGATGTTGGGGGTCCGCAGGCACTTGCGGCGGTCGCGGCGGCGGCGAAGTCGGGCGATCAGTCGCTCGCCGACGCCGCCACGCGGGTGCTCGGCAAGTGGATGACGGCCGACGCGGCGCCGGTGATCCTCGACCTCGCGACGACCGACGCCGCGGGCGCGTACCGAGGCCGGGCGATGAAGGGTTACCTGCGGATCGCGCGGCAGTTTGCGCTGCCGGAGGCCGAGCGGGCCGAGATGTGCCGCAAGGCGCTCGCGGCCGCGCAGGATTCCGCCGATCGGAAGGCCGTGATCGAGATCCTCGTCCGCTATCCACACCCGACGACGCTCGCCGTGGCCAAGGAGGCGTGCGCGATGCCCGACGTGGCCAACGAGGCGAAGGTGGCGGTGACCACGATCGAAGGGAAGCTGACGCCGCCCGCCGGTGGGAAGTAGCCAGTTCGTTCACGGTGTTTCAGAAAGCCCAATCGCGGAAGCGATGGGGGCGGAGGCCAGCAGGCATGCAGCCGTACCGCTCACGCGGTTACGCTTCCTGACCAAGGAAGCCCAATCGCGTCAGCGATACGGACCTTCCCAGTGTCACGAGTTGCTCGTATCTGATCGCAGGAGATCGCCCGATGATCCGCGGATGCTGTTCGTTCATGATCTGGTGCTGCGGCATGCTCGCCTTCGCCGAGGTGACCTTCGAGAAACAGACCCTCACCGAACGCTTCGTCGCCGAGGGCTGTGCCGTCGCGGACTTCGATCGTGACGGCCACGCTGACATCACCGCGGGCACCACGATCTGGCACGGGCCCGACTTCTCGCGGACGACGGAGTTCACGCCACCAGCCGACAACCCCTCGGGGCCTTCGAAGACGCCGTACGACCCGGCCCGCGGCTATTCCGACTACTTTCTCGCCTATGCCTACGATTTCACCGGCGACGGCTGGCCGGAGATCCTCGTCTACGGGCTGCCGGGCGAGCCCGCGCACGTGTTCGTGAACCCGCAGGGTCGGGCGGGCCACTGGGACAAGCACGCCATCTTCGACGTCGCCGACGGCGAATCCCCCGGCCTCGCTGACATGACCGGCGACGGCAAGCCCGAACTCCTCGTGCATTCCAGCGACCTCGTCAAGCCGCCCGAGGCGAAGGGCATGCGGGGCGGGCAGCTCGGCTTCGCCGAGATCGACTGGAGCCAGCCGCTCACGAAGGCCCGCTTCCATCCGATCACGCCGCGGACGCCGGAGAACGACCAGAAGTATTTCCGCTACACGCATGGCTACGGGGCCGGTGACGTCAACGGCGACGGTCGGATGGATCTGGTCACGAAGGACGGCTGGTTCGAGCAGCCGGCCGACGCCGCGGCCGCACTCTGGCCCTTTCATGCGGGTCCGTTCGGCCCACCCGACGCTCACGGCGGCGCCCAGATGCTTGTCACCGATTCGAACGGCGATGGCCGGAACGACATCGTCACCAGCTACAACGCCCACGGCTGCGGGCTCGGCTGGTTCGAGCAGCGGCCCGACGGCTCCTTCACCGAGCACCGGATCATGGGGGCCGCGCCGGCGGAGAGCGAGCAGGGCGTGACCTTCAGCCAGTTGCACGCCATGGCGCTGGCCGACATCGACGGCGACGGCCTGCAGGACGTGGTCACCGGCAAGCGCCGCTGGGCCCACGGAATCACCGGCGACATCGACCCCAACGCACCTCCGGTTCTCTACTGGTTTCGGCTGGTCCGTGACGGCTCGGGCGGGGCCCGCTACGTGGCCGAGAAGATCGACGATGACAGCGGCGTGGGCACGCAGGTGACCGTGGCCGACCTGAACGGTGACGGCAAGCCCGATGTGGCCGTGGCCAACAAGCGGGGCGTGTTTGCGTTCACGCAGCGGTGAGCCTTGGCCGGGCGGCTGGGCTCACGGAGCCGCTTTCGGGAGCGCCAGCCGGTAGATCGCGGTGTCGGTGCGGAGGTAGAGCGAGTCGCCCACCGCCGCCGGCGTGGCGAAGATCCGGCCGTCGAGATGGTTCGTGGCCACGATCCCTGGTTCCTCTCCCGGACCCGAGCCCGGATCGATCACGAAGGTGTCGCCGTCGCGGTTGCCGACGTAGATCCGCCCAGCCGCGAAGAGCGGCGACGAGGAGAAGTTGCCCCCGAGGCGCAGGGTCGCCACCGTCGCGCCCGTGGCGGCGTCGAGAAACGTCGCCACGCCCTTGTCGCTCACCATCACGAGCCGCTCGCCGACGACGAGCGGCGAGGGCATGCTCGGCGCCCCCTTCTTCTCCTGCCAGGCGATCTCGGCGGTGTGGCCGTCGTCGGCGAGTTTCACGGCCAGCAGCCGCGGCTGGTTGAAGCTCGTGCTCATGTAGACGAGGCCGTGGCCGGTCACCGGCCGGGGCACCACCGAGAAGCCGAGATCGCCGTAGCTCATGCGCCAGAGTTCCCGGCCCGTCGCCGGATCGTAGCCGTAGAGCCAGTCGGCTCCGGGTGACACCAGCACGTCGCGATTGCCCTGCCGCACGATGATCGGCGTGGCGTAGGCCTTCTTGACGTCGGGGTCGTCACGGAGCGTCCCGCTTCGCGCGGTCTTCCAGGCGATCTGGCCGGTGACGGTGTCGAGCGCCGCGACGAACTGCACGTCGATGCCGTCGCAGTTCACGATCAGCAGGCCGTTCCAGACGACCGGCGTGCTTCCCGGGCCGTTCATGTGGTCGAGCCGCAGCTCCCGGTTCGCCCACAGCACCCTGCCCGTCGCGGCCTCCACGCACGCCGTGCCGAAGTCGCCGAAGTGACAGTACAGCCGTCCCTCGGCGAGCACGGGAGACGGCGATGCGTAGGAGTTGAGTGCATGGATCGGCTGCGGTTCGTCGACCACGAAGAGTTCGACGTCGTGGACGAGCCGGCCTGTATCACGATCGACCGCGACAGCCCGCAGGCTGAGGGACGTTGCGACCCGTCGGGCCTGCCCGCCCGAAGGCTCCACCGCCCGCCGGGCCTTCTCCTCGTCCGTCGCCTCTCGGTCGATCGCCGTGGTCATCCAGACCAGCCGCTCATCCAGCACCGGCGACGACCAGCCGCGTCCTGGCAGTGGCGTCTTCCAGGCGACGTGTTCCGTCTCGCTCCAGGTGATCGGGAGATCGTGGGCATCCGGGGCGTGGCCTTCACCGTCGGGACCGCGCCACTGTGGCCAGGGCGCGGCGGCGACGGCGGTGATCGAGGTCAGGGCGGCCGCGATCATGACGCAGGCTCTGCCGGCGCGGAGACAGTGCGACGTCATGCAGGGATCTCCGGGAACGGCATCAGGATAGCGGTCTCTTGCGGCTGATGCCCGCCCGCAGGAAGCCGTAGTTCTCCAGCCTCATCCGGTCGGCGAGGTCGTCGATCGTGGACTCGGGCACGTCGTAGATCGCGAGCACGCGGTCGAAGAGCGCCAGGGCCGTCTCGAACTCCGCGGGGATCACCTCGTTGGCGCCGAGGTGTCGCAGTTCCTCGACCTCGAGCACGTATTCGGTGCGGACGATGATCCGGACGTCGGCCGAGAGTTCGCGGGCGATCCGCACGCTCCGTCGCGTGCTGGCGGCGTCGGAGATCGCCAGGACGAAGGCCCGGGCTCGGGCGATGCCAGCGTGCTCGAGCACCGCGGCGCGGGTGCAGTCGCCGAAGTGGATGTCGAGGCCATGGGCCCGTTCGCGACGAACCGTCTCGGGATTGAGTTCGAGGACGACGTGGGGCACGCCAAACTCGGCGAGCGCCGTGGCGAGGTTGCGGCCGTTGAGGCCGAAGCCGGCGATGATCACGTGATCCGAAAGGTGCGGTGGTCGCTCCTGCGGACCGCGATCTGCGAGCCAGCGGCCGCAGAACCGAGTCTGCGAGAGGCGGTCGAGCCAGCCGGGCAGGCCCGCGGAGACCAGTGGCGTGACCGCCATCGTGAGCACGGCCGCGGCCAGAAAGGTCTGGTAGTCGTCGCGGCTGAGCAGTCCGACCTCGGCGCCGCGGGATCCCAGCACGAACGAGAACTCGCCAACCTGGGCGAGTGCCGCGCCGGCGAGCAGGCTCGTCCGCGGCGGATAGCCGGCCACGATCGCCGGGAACGCGGTCATCGCGGTCTTCCCCAGCACGATCGCCAGCACGGTGACGGCCACCAGCCCGGCGTGCTCGGCGAGAAACCGCACGTCGAGGAGCATGCCGACCGACACGAAGAACAGGCTTGCCAGGGTGTCGCGGAACGGCAGCACCTCGGTGAACGCCTGGTGGCCATATTCGCTCTCCGAGAGCACGAGGCCCGCGAGGAAAGCCCCGAGGGCGAGTGACAGACCGACCTGGGCGGTGATCGCGGCGGTGCCGAGGCAGGCGAGCACGATCGTCATCAGGAAGAGCTCGCGGTTCCGCAGTCGGACGACTTCGTGCAGGATCCTGGGTACGAGGAGGCGGCCGACGGCGAGCACCGCGGCCACGGTCGCGAGCCCTGCCGCCACCGAGGCGATCGGATCCGCGAACAGGCCGGGGGTGCGTGCGGCTGCCTCCGGCGGATGGACGCCTGCCGCCGTGGCAAGCAGCGGCACGGCCAGCATCGCGGCGACCACCACGAGATCCTGGAGCAGGAGCACCGCGACGGCGATTCGACCGTGCGGCGTCGCGGTCTCGCCGCGATCGGCAAGGAGCTTGAGGACGATCGCCGTGCTCGACATCGCCACGAGCATCCCCGCGAAGATCGCCTGCGGGAGCGTGCCGAGATACCACCACGTCGCCGCGGCGACGACGGCGGTGGTGACGACGATCTGCGGCAGGCCCACACGGGCCATCGTCGGCAGCATGACGAGCAGTCTCGACAGCGAGAACTCGAGGCCCACCGTGAACAGCAGCACGACGACGCCGATCTCGGCAAGCACCTCGACGACGTGCAGGTCGGAGACGAGCGACAGCCCGTAGGGACCCACCAGCACCCCTGCCACGAGCAACCCGACGACGCTCGGCAGCCGAAGCTGACCAAAGGCGAAGACGACGGTCGCCGCGACCGCGAACACGATGACCAGGTCGGCGAGGAACATGGGCGGTCGGGCAGTGGTCGCGGGAGGGGAGGCCCTCAGAGCGTAGCGCACGGCCCGCTGAAAAGCCATGTTTTTCGGCCCGCGAGCCCATCTTGGGCGGTCAGCCCTCGCCTGCTAGCCTCTCCCGCCCCGGAGGGTGTTTTCATGCGTGGCGAAGCAAGCAACACGATGCGTCTGGCGGCGATGGTGGCCCTCGTCGGCGGGGCGGTCTGGGCCGGCCGGCCGAGTCGTGCAGAACCGCCCGCCACTCTGCCGGACAAGGCCTGTGACCTGCGGGTGGAAAGCGAGCTGTTTGCCGCGGGGGGAGAGAAGCCGGTCGCCCGCAGCCTGACGCTCTTTCACAACGGCGTCGCCTGGGACTTTCTCGAACTGGTCGATGGCGACACGAAGGCCGCGGCGATCGGTGAGATCGTGCTCCACGATCCGGCGCGCGAACGGGTGGTGGTGATCGACCCGGTGCGGCACGTGAAGACACAGGTCGAAATGATCCGGCTCGAGAGGCTGTCCGTCTCGCTGGCGAAGTGGGCGCGGGCGAACGACGACAGGCTCGTCCGCTGGGCCGGCGGCCCGGACTTCGCCTCGGGCTTCTCCGAGGAGGATGAGCGGATCGAACTCGTCGGACCGCGCGTCAAGTATGCGGTGGCCTATGACGAGGCGCCGTGCCCCGAGGCCGCCGGCAACTACCGGCGGTTCGCCGACACCGCGATCCTGCTCAAGGCGCTGATGCAGCCCGGTGGCATCCCGCCGTTTCCCCGCCTGGCCGTGAACCGGAGGCTCGAGGATGTGGGCGCGATCCCTCGCGAGGTCACACTCGAGATCGAACCGCGGCTGATCGGGATCACCGGCCGTCCCGAGCGGCTGCGATGCGTGCACAAGGTTCATCCGCGACTTCTGGCCGGCGATCTCGAGCGCATCGAAGACGCCCAGGCGCACGTGGCCGCCGCGGATGCGGTCGATCTGGCGACGTTCATCGACCGCGACGAGGAGCCGTCTCGGTCCACTCCGCCCGGTTCATGAGCCGGACGGCGGCATTCCCTACGCCGCCGTCACGACTGTCATGCGCGGATGAGTTTCGCGCCGCGGCAAGAAACCCCGCCCGACCGGACGATGTTTCCTGTGTCTCACATCCTTCCTAACCCGTCGGGTCGGGCGGAAGGGTTCGGCGGTTCGGGCTGTTCGCGAGAAGAACTTCAGGCCGGTGGGCGCCGTCGAGGTCGGGGGTGGGACGTGTCGAGGGGCTCGCGGACAAGGCCGCGGCCCGAAGTTGACACATGTACACATATCTGGTTCAATCCTCAACATCCATATCAAGGCATTTACTACGGAGGGTCTCGATGCTGGTGCTCTCACGCAAGCAAAACGAACGGATTCGGGTTGGAGACTCGGTGGTGGTGACGATCGTCCGCGTCAGCGGCGACAAGGTGCGGATCGGGATCGAAGCACCGGCGAACGTGCGGGTGCTGCGGGACGAACTCGACGCCGACACGCTTGGGACGGTGACCATCGAGGGAGCCGCGGAACTGGCCATTCCGCGACTGCTCGGTGTCGCCGGCTGACGATTGCAGGCAACGTCGCCCGTCCGAGCATCAGCCGGGCGGTACCGATACCTTCGAAAACGGGCCGCCGGGCCGTGGAAATCCACGGTTCCGGCGGCTTGCTTTCGGGAGTGTTTGGGGGACGACCTGTGCGGGCTTGTGTCGTCCGTTCGGGCCGCCGCTGTCGGATTCCGCTGCGGTCGGGCAGAATCATGCCATGAACGTGACCGAGGCCGGCTTCCTGCCGGATGCCGACGACGCGGTCGTGGCGGCCAGCCCTGCCAAGCGCCGGTCGGCGGCGCGGCTGGCGGTCGTGATGGCGGCGCTGGCGGCGGCGGCGCTTGCCGTGGCCGGCTTTGCCGCGACCCGCGTTCCCGAGTTCTACCGCCAGCGGCTCGTGGTCGAGGGGGCTGGGGATTCGGCCCGCCGGCTGGTCAGCGATGTCTCGGCGCTGCACGCATCGTTCATTCGCGAAGGAGCCTGGGAGGCGGCCTTCTCCGAGCGCGACATCAATGCCTGGCTCGCCAGCGACCTGCCCCGCAACCACGGCCGCCTGCTGCCACAGGCCGTCGCCGAGCCGCGACTGCGGTTCACGCCCCGGCGGGTTCATGCCGCCGTGCGGCTCGGCGCCGGCCGAGCATCGACGGTGGCGGTGCTCGTCGCCGAGGTGCTGCTTCGGGAGCCGAATCAGCTCAGCATCGTGGTGGAAGATGCCCGTCTCGGCAGCCTGCCGCTGCCCCGGGGGCTCGTGCTCGGTGAGATCCGTCGGCGATTCGACCAGATCGGCATGGTGACCGCCGTCCGGCGCCTGGACGGTCGCAGCGTGCTCGTGGTGTACATTCCATCGACTCACGAGTCGGGTGGCATGAGCCACTGGCTCGAATCGCTGTCGATCGGCGAGGGCACCGTCGCCTTCGCGGGGCACACGCGCCCCGGGCGGCCGCCGCTGGTGCCACCGCCTGCCGGCAGTGGATCGTGAACAGATAACGAGGCAGGGAACTCCGCGACAAGGAGGCAGGCATGCCAGGGCTGACATTTCTCGGGGCGGCGGGTGAGGTGTCGGGATCCCGACACCTCGTGGATGCGGCGGGCGGTCGGGTGCTCGTCGACTGTGGGCTCTTTCAGGGAGAGAAGGATCTTCGCGAGAAGAACTGGGATCGATTCCCGGTGCCGCCCGGGTCGATCGACGCCATCGTGCTGACGCACGGTCACATCGACCACTCGGGCTACCTGCCGCGTCTGGCCCGGGAGGGCTTCTCCGGCCCGATCTACACGTCGCCCGCCACCGCCGATCTGCTCGGCCTGCTTCTCTACGACTCGGCGAAGTGCCAGGCGGAAGACGCTCTCTACGCCAACCGCAAGGGTTATTCGAAGCATGCGCCGGCCCTGCCCCTCTACGAGGAGCGTGACGTCGATCGCGTGCTCCGGCTCGTGCGGCCCGTTCCTCGGGAATCGTGGTTCTCGCCCGCCGGCGGCGTGCGTTGCCGATTTCACGAAGCCGGCCACATGCTCGGCAGCTCGTTCATCGAGATGGAGGCGGCGCGGGAACAGGGGGGCGAGCCGGCGCGGATCGTGTTTTCGGGAGACGTGGGCCGCTTCGACGCACCCCTCTACAAGGATCCGATGTCGCCGCCGGACTGCGACTACCTGGTGTGCGAGAGCACCTACGGTGACCGCGACCATACGCCCTCGCGGCCGCTCGACGAACTCGAGCAGGTGACCAACGAGGCGATTCGCCGCGGCGGCATGATGCTCGTGGCGTCGTTCGCGATCGGCCGCTGCCAGCAGCTCGTGTACCTGCTGCGGACGCTCATGGCTGCCGGCCGGGTGCCGGAGACGCCGATCTGGGTCGATTCGCCGATGGCGGTCGATGCCATGGAGGTGTTTCGCAAGCACCGCGACGAGCACGACTTCACCGAGGCCAAGATGCAGGGTGTGGCCGAGTCATTGGCCAGCCCGTTCGTGCGGATGGCGAAGACGGCCGATGAGTCGAAGGCCATCAACGGTCACCACGGCGCGGGCATCGTGATCGCGTCGAGCGGCATGATGAACGGCGGTCGGATCCTCCATCATCTGGCCCGGCGGCTGCCCGACCCCAAGACCACGGTGCTCGTGGCCGGCTACCAGGCCAAGGGTACGCGGGGCAGGAACCTGATCGAAGGGGCGGAGTTCCTGCGGATCCACGGCCGCGACGTGCCGGTTCGCGCGGTGGTGCGGAAAGTGGACGCCCTCTCAGGCCATGCCGACCGGCATGAACTCGACCGCTGGCTGGGAAGCATGGCCGCGCCGCGGCGGACGTTTCTCGTTCACGGTGAGCCTCCGGCCGCGGCCGGGCTCGCCGAGTTCATCCGATCCCGCCGTGGCTGGGACGTGCACATCCCGACGCTCGGCGAGCACGTCGAACTCGACTGACACGGACACCTCGTACCAGGAGTCACCATGGCCAAGAAGCCGAAACATGACGAGGCTGCGACCGGGGCGAATGTCACCGGCAAGGCGTGCAGCATTCTTCCCGACACCGTGCTCGGCGACGACGTGGCGCTCGTCGCGGAGAACATGGAGCGGATCCTCGGGTCGCCGAGCTATTCCCTCGCCCAGGACGACAGGCTGTTGCTCACGCGGGAGGAGATGCGGGGCGTGCGCATGCTCCTCGAACTCGGCAAGCCCGAGATCGCCCTCCAGGCCGACAACATCAAGTCCACCGTGATCGTCTTCGGCGGCACGCAGATCGTCGATCGTTCCGCCGCCGAGCGACGGCTTTCGGAGGCTCGCCGGGCCGCCCACACCGCCCCGGCCGACCGCGCCATCGGTCGCGATGTCGAGCGGGCCGAGCGGCTGCTCTCGATGTGCCGCTATTACGACGACGCCCGGAGGTTCGCCAGGATCGTCTCGATCGACAACCAGTGCGAGGACGAGCGGGACTACGTGATCATCACCGGTGGCGGTCCCGGGATCATGGAGGCTGCCAACCGCGGTGCCTTCGACGTCGGTTGCAAGTCGATCGGCCTCAACATCAAACTCCCGGCCGAGCAGCAGCCGAACCCCTTCATCACGCCGGAACTCTGCTTTCAGTTCAAGTATTTCGCCCTGCGGAAGTTCCATTTCATCCTCCGCGCCGCGGCGGTGGTCCTTTTCCCGGGCGGCTTCGGCACGCTCGACGAAATGTTCGAGACGCTCACGCTCCGGCAGACCCATCGCATGCAGCCGGTGCCGATCATCCTCTACGGCCGTGACTACTGGTCGAAGGTGATCGACTTCCGGTTCCTGGCCGATTCGGGCGTGATCGCCGACCACCACCTCGACCTGTTCAGTTATTCCGAGACGCCCGAAGACGCCTGGCAGCAGATCCTCGACTTCCACGCCAAGAAGCAGCGGGCGTGACGACGCGCGGGTGGAAAGCAAGGAGGCACAGGTTGAAATCCTGTGCTACGGGGCGGGGAGGCGGATCGTGAATGCCGTGCCGACGCCGGGCGTGCTCTCGACGGCGATGGTGGCGGCATGGGCCTGCACGATGTGCTTCACGATCGAGAGTCCGAGGCCCGTGCCGCCGAGGTTGCGGCTGCGGGCCTTGTCCACGCGGTAGAACCGCTCGAACAGCCGCGGCAGATGCTCCGCCGCGATCCCGCAGCCCTCGTCGCGGACA